>NZ_CM001466.1:1103763-1114470 GCF_000231055.2 Saccharomonospora azurea NA-128
AGCCTGACCCGACCCGAGCTCCAGTGCCACCGGCACCAGCACCGCGTCGGCCCGCGACCGCGCACTGTCCAGCAACGCCAGACCCTGCTCCGGGCTCAGTCCGCTGCTGCCGGACCGGGCGATGCGTTCCCGGTCGGCGTCGGCCATGCCGGCCGCCATGCCGCCGTTCTGCTGGTCCCACAACCCCCACGCCAACGACAGACCCGGCAGACCTTGGGCCCTGCGGTGCGCGGCCAGACCGTCGAGGAACGCATTGGCCGCCGAGTAGTTCGCCTGCCCTGGGTTGCCGAAGATCCCCGAAGCGGAGGAGAACAACACGAACTCCGCCACATCACGGTCCCGGGTCAGCTCGTGGAGATTCCACGCGGCCAGCGCCTTCGGCGCCATCACGGTCTCGATCCGCTGCGCGGTCATCGACTCGACCACACCGTCATCCAGCACACCCGCGGTGTGAACGACCGCGGTCAACGTCTCGATACCGGCGATCACCCCGGACAGAGCTTCCCGGTCAGCGGCGTCACAGGCGACCACGGAGACCTCGGCCGGAGCCAGAGACTCCAGCAGCTCCGGCGAAGCCACACCACGACGACTCAACAACACCAGACGCCGAGCGCCCTGCTCGACCAACCGGCGCGCCACCAGCCCACCCAGGCTTCCGGTGCCCCCGGTGATCAGCACGGTGCCATCGGGGTCCAACGGCTGCGGCAGCGACAACACGACCTTGCCGACATGCTTGGCCTGCGACATGAACCGAAACGCCTCCACCGCCTGGCGCACGTCCCAGACCCGCACCGGCAACGGCCGCAACGCACCGGCCTCGAACAGCGCGACCAGCTCGGTCCACATCTCGGCAATGCGCACCGGACCGGCCTCGATCAGGTCGAATGCCTGGTACCGCACGCCTGCGTAGGCCTCGGCCACCTGCTCGGGATCACGGACGTCGGTCTTGCCCATCTCCACGAACCGACCACCACGCGGCAACAACCGCAACGACGCATCCACGAACTCCCCGGCCAACGCGTCGAGCACGACATCCACACCACGACCCTCGGTCGCGGCCAGGAACTTCTCCTCAAAACCGAGATCACGCGACGACGCCAGGCAATCCTCCGGCAGCCCGACCGCGTCCCACTTGCTCGGACTCGCGGTACCGAAGACGCGCAGGCCCCAGTGCTTCGCCAACTGCACCGCCGCCATACCCACACCACCGGCAGCAGCGTGAATCAACACCGACTCACCCGAGCGCACGTCCGCCAGATCCCGCAACGCATAGAACGCCGTCAGGAACACGATCGGAACAGTCGCCGCCTCAGCAAACGACCACTCGTCCGGAATCCGCGTCACCATGCGGGAGTCGGAGACGGCCACCGGCCCGAAGGAGGCGGAGATTAGGCCCATGACGCGGTCTCCGGGCGCGAGGTCGCCGACCTCGGAACCGACCTCCAGCACCACGCCCGCGCCCTCGATACCCATGAGCCCGGCGTCGCCCGGGTACATGCCCAGGGCGTTGAGCACGTCCCGGAAGTTCACACCGGCGGCCCGCACCGCGATGCGCACCTCCAGCGGGCCCAACGGTTCTTCGGCGTCGGGGTACTCGATCAGCGACAGGTTCGACAGCGTCCCCTTGCCCACGCTGTCCAACCGCCACGCGCGCTGCGCCGGAGCCACCAACTGCGTCGACGCGCGACCCAGCCGCGCCACGAACGCCTCGCCGCCACGCACGACGGCCTGCGGCTCACCCGAGGCGGCCACGGCTCCCAGCAGGTCGGTCGAACGCGGATCGTCGTCCACATCCACGATCACGACCCGGTCCGGATGCTCGGCCTGGACCGTGCGCACCAGGCCCCACACACCGGCAGCGGCCACGTCACGCACCGGCTCACCGGGCTCGACGGCCACGGCACCCCGCGTCACGAGCACCAGACGCGCGTCGGCGTCGCCGTCGGTCAGCCACTCCTGCACCGACGCCAACACCGACGACACCACGTCGACCGGCCCACCGGAGACGCACTCGACCACCGTGTGGTCGACGGTGCTCCCGTCCACCAACGAGAGCGGTTCCCAGTTCAGCTGGAACAGGGCGTCCGGTGTGCTGCTCCGCACGAGCTGATCACCGGAGATCGCGCGCATCACCAGCGAGTCGACCGACGCGACCGGCTGACCTTCGGCGTCCGCCACCACGACCGACACCGCGCCGTCACCGGCCGGGCTCAACCGGACCCGCACCGCCGACGCGCCCACGGCGAACAGCGACAACCCGGTCCAGGCGAACGGCACCAGCCCGCCCTCGCTGTCGGTGTCCCTGAGCGCGAGCGCGTGCAGGCCCGCGTCGAAGAGCGCGGGGTGCAGGCCGAAGTGGGCGGCGTCGGCGTGACTCGCCTCCGGCAGCGCGACCTCGGCGAAGACCGTGTCGCCGTCGACCCAGGCCGCTTGGAGGCCGCGGAAGTTCTCGCCGTAGTCGAAACCGGCCGCGGCGAGCCCGTCGTAGAGCCCGGTGACATCCACTCGGCGGGCACCGGCGGGCGGCCACGCCGTCAGCTCTGTCGGCTCGCCGCCGTTGGTCGCGAGGACACCGGAGGCGTTGGTCGTCCACTCCACGTCCGTGCCGCTCCGGGAGTGGATCGACACCTCACGACGCCCGTGGTCGTCGGCCATGCCGACGGTCACCTGGAGCTGGACACTGTCCGACTCGGGCAGCACCAGCGGGGCGTGCAGGGCGAGTTCCTCGACGTGTCCGCAGCCGACCCGGTCGCCGGCGGTCACCGCCAGCTCGACCAACGCCGTTCCCGGCACGAGCACCTGGCCCATGATCCGGTGCTCGGCCAGCCACGGGTGCGTCCGCACCGACAACCGGCCGGTCAACACCACACCGTCGCCCGCGGCCAGTTCGACCGCGGCACCGAGCAGCGGGTGGTTGGCCGTTCCGAGGCCCGCGGAGGTGACGTCCCCGGCGACCACGCCGGACACCGTGGGCCAGTAGTGGTCGCGCTGGAAGGCGTAGGTGGGCAGGTCGATCTGCGGACCGGGGCCGAAGAAGGCGTTCCAGTCCACGCGCACGCCCCGGACGTGCAGGGCGGCCAACGCGGTCACGGTGCTCTCGGTCTCCGGGCGCTCACCACGCAGCACCGGCACGAACAGTGCGTCCGCCTCCGGCAGGCACGCCTGTGCCAGGGCGGTCAGGACGCCGTCCGGGCCCAGCTCGACGAACGCCGTCACCCCCTGTGCGGCGAGGGCGTCCACACCGTCGGTGAAGCGCACCGCCTGACGGACGTGCGTGACCCAGTACTCCGGTGACGTCAGCTCGGTCGCCAATTCGCCGGTGACGTTCGAGACGACCGGGATGTCGGGCTCGTGGAACTCCAAGCCCCGGAGCACCTGCCGGAAGTCGTCCAGCATCGGCTCCATCAACGGCGAGTGGAAGGCGTGGCTCACCGACAGGCGCTTCGTCTTACGGCCCTGGCTCGCGAACTCCTCCGCCACGGCGAGCACAGCGGCCTCGACGCCGGAGATCACGACCGAGTTCGGTCCGTTGATCGCGGCGATGCCGAACTCGTCGGTCGGCTCGATCTCGTCCTCGGTGGCCTCGACGGCGACCATCGCCCCACCGGCAGGCAGAGCCTGCATCAGACGCCCACGAGCCGCGACGAGCGTGCAGGCGTCCTGCAACGACAGCACGCCGGACACGTGAGCTGCGGCGATCTCGCCGATCGAGTGCCCCATCAGGAAGTCGGGTCGAACACCCCACGACTCCAGCAGCCGGAACAACGCCACCTCGACCGCGAACAACGCAGCCTGCGTGAACACCGTCCGATCCAGCAACTCCGGTTCGCCGAACACGACCTCCCGCAGAGGCCGATCGAGCTCGCGGTCGAAGAACGCGCATGCGGCGTCGAAGGCCTCGGCGAAGACCGGGCACTCGGCATAGAGCTCGCGGCCCATGCCGACCCGCTGCGCACCCTGCCCCGTGAACAGGAACGCGAGCTTGCGCGCCCTCGCCGTTCCCTCGATCAGGTTCGGTGCCTGACGCCCCTCCGCCAGAGCGGCCACGCCGCCGAGCAGAGTGTCCCTGTCGCCGCCGACGACGACCGCCCGGCGGTCCCACGCGCCACGGGTGGTCGCCAGTGCCCGGGCGACGTCCGCGATCGAGGAGTCGTCCCGCTCGGCGAAAGCCGTGAGGTTCGCGGCCTGGCCGGCCAGTGCCGTGGCGGACTTCGCCGACAGCACCCACGGCACCACCGAGGGCACCTGGGGCGCGTTCCGGGCTGCCGGAACCTCCGGCTCCGGGTCCGGAGCCTGTTCGATGATCGTGTGCGCGTTGGTGCCGCTGATACCGAACGACGACACCGCAGCTCGCAGCGGGTGTCCGTTCGGCTGCCACTCCTGCGCTTCGGTGAGGAGCTCGACCGCACCCGACGACCAGTCGACGTGCGGGGACGGCGCGTCGACGTGCAACGTCCTGGGCAACACGCCGTGGCGCATCGCCAGGACCATCTTCATCACGCCCGCGACACCGGCCGCGGCCTGGGTGTGGCCGATGTTCGACTTCACCGAGCCCAGCCAAAGCGGCCGGTCGCGGTCCTTGCCGTAGGTGGCCAGCAGCGCCTGTGCCTCGATCGGGTCACCCAGTGCCGTGCCCGTGCCGTGCGCCTCCACGGCGTCCACATCGGACGGAGTCAGACCCGCACTCGCCAGTGCCGCCCGGATGACGCGCTGCTGCGACGGGCCGTTCGGAGCCGTCAGACCGTTGGACGCACCGTCCTGGTTCACCGCGCTCCCGCGCACGACGGCCAAAACTCGATGTCCGTTGCGCTGGGCGTCCGACAGCCGCTCCACCAGCAGCACGCCGACGCCCTCGCCCCAGCCGGTGCCGTCGGCGGCCTCGGCGAACGCCTTGCACCGGCCGTCCATGGCCAGTCCGCGTTGAGCGCTGAAGTCGACGAACGCGCCCGGCGTGGACATGACCGTGACCCCGCCGGCCAGCGCCATCTCGCATTCGCCGTTGCGCAACGCCTGCACCGCGAGATGCAGTGCCACGAGCGACGACGAGCACGCGGTGTCGACCGTGACCGCCGGTCCTTCCAGGCCGAGGGTGTAGGCGATGCGGCCCGAGACCACGCTGGCCGAGACTCCGGTGCCCAGGTGCCCGTCACCGATGTCGGCCGACGCCAACAGCACCGACAGGTAGTCCTGCCCGTTGGATCCGACGAACACACCCGTCTGGCTGCCGCGCCGCGTCGTCGGGTCGATGCCCGCGCGTTCGAACGCCTCCCACGACGTCTCCAGCAGCAACCGCTGCTGCGGATCCATCGACACGGCCTCGCGCGGGGAGATCCCGAAGAACGCCGGGTCGAACTGTCCCGCCGAGTCGAGGAAGGCACCGTTCTTGGTGTAGCTGGTGCCCACGCTCTCCGGGTCCGGGTCGTAGAGCGACTCGACGTCCCAGCCCCGGTCGGTGGGGAACTCGCCGACCGCGTCCCGGCCTTCCGCGAGGAGGTTCCACAACTGCTCGGGGGTGTGGACGCCGCCGGGGAAACGGCACGCCATGCCCACGATCGCGATGGGCTCGTCGCTCGCGACCGCCGAGGTCACGGCGATCGCGGCGCCGGTGTCGCCGTCCAGGATCTCGGCTTCGAGGTGTTCCGCGAGGATCGTGGAGGTGGGGTAGTCGAAGACCAGGGTTGCGGGCAGCTCCAGCCCGGTCAGCGGAAGCAGCCGGTTGCGCAGCTCCACCGCGGTGAGCGAGTCGAAGCCGAGCTCGCGGAACGCGCGGTCCGGCTCGACGGCATCGGCGTTGGCGTAACCCAGCACGACCGCCGCCTCGGTGCGGACCAGGTCGATCAGGAACTGCCGACGACCGGCCGCATCCAACCGGGCCAGCTCCGCACGCAACCCCGTGGAGTCGTCGCTCTCCGGGGCCTGCTCGATCGCGCCCGGGATCTCGGTCAGCAACGGGCTCGGCCGAACCGACGTGAACACCGACGCGAAGGTCGGCCAGTCGACGTCGGCGACGGTGACGGTGACGTCCCGCTGTGCCTGCTCCAGAGCCCGCAACGCCCGCTCCGGCGACAACGCCACCAGACCACGCTTGGCCAGATGCTCGCCCGCCTCACCGGTCGCCATGCCGCTTCCGGCCCACGGACCCCACGCCACCGACGTCCCCGGCAAACCATCAGCACGACGCTGCTCGATCAAGGCATCCAGGAACGCGTTGCCCGCCGCATAACCGCACTGGCCACCACTACCCCACGTCGCAGCAATGGACGAGAACACGATGAAGGCGTCGAGGTCCTCGGTGAGCTCGTGCAGGTTCACCGCACCCGCAACCTTGCCCGCCACCACCTCGGCGAACTCCTCCACCGAACAATCCACCAACGGCGTCGACTGAGCGATGCCCGCCGCATGCACCACCACCGACAGATCCGACAGACCCGCGACGAGTTCGGCGACCGCATCCCGATCCGCCACATCACACGCAGCGACCGTCACCTCGACACCCAAGCCACGCAGCTCGTCCGCGAGCTCGGGAGCGTGTCCACGCCGACTCACCAAGACCAAGTGCTCGACACCGCGCCCGGCCAACCACCGAGCCACCTGAGCACCCAACGCACCCGTACCACCCGTGATCAACGCCGTGCCGGAGAACGACCACGACCCCTCGACCGTCGCCGAGTGCGCGGCCGGGACCAGCCGACGCGCGAACACCCCACTCGACCGGACCGCCACCTGATCCTCGGACCCGTCAGCGAGAACGCTCTCGACCAGGCTCAGCACTCGGGAGTCGACCCGCTCGGGCAGATCGATCAGACCGCCCCACGTGTCGGGGTGTTCCAGGGCGGCGACTCGGCCGAGGCCCCAGACCTGCGCCTGCTCAGCAGCACGGATACGGTCGGAACGCCCCACCGACACCGCACCCCGCGTGGCCGCCCAGACCTTCGCGCCCGCATCAACGGCAGCCTGGACCGCCGACAGGGTGTTCGCAGCATCGAGGCACGACACCACGCCCGCGAAGTCGCCCTCACGCAAAGTCGCGGCCAGCTCAGCGCGAACGACCTGCTCGACGACCCGCACCTCACCCAACGCCGCCAAGCCCTCGTCGAGTTCGGAGGTCAGCACCAACCAGCGCCCGGTGACCTCGGACTGCGGCACCGACACCGGCGTCCACGACACCGCATACCGCCAGTCCTGCACCACCGACGACTCACGACGACGCCTGCGCCACGCCGACAACGACGGCAACAACTCACCCAACGACCGCTCGTCCAGCCCCAACTCCGACGCCAACGCACCAGCATCGGCCCGCTCGACGAACTCCCAGAACCTCTGGTCGATGTCGTCGGCCTGCACGGTGGTGGCGGACGTACCCATGTCGAGCCAGTAACGCTCACGCTGGAACGCATACGTCGGCAGATCGATCCGGCCGCCCTCGACCAACGTGGTCCAGTCGACAGCGACACCACGGCAGTGCATCGCGGCCAGGGCACTCAGCGCGGTGCGGACCTCGGGCCGGTCACCCCGCAGCACCGGAACGAAAAGACCCTCGGACACCGACTGCTGCGCCATCCCCGACAACACACCATCGGGACCGAGCTCGACAAAGTTGCTCACACCCTGCGCAGCCAGGGTGCTGACGCCATCGGCGAAACGCACCGCCTGACGCACATGCGACACCCAATACTCAGGCGAGGCCAGATCGGTCGACAGCTCACCCGTCAGATTCGACACCACCGGAATCTGCGGCTCGTGGAACTCCAAGCCCTGCAGCACCTGACGGAACTCGTCCAGCATCGGTTCCATCAACGGCGAATGGAACGCATGACTGACGCTGAGCCGCTTCGTCTTACGACCCCGAGCAGAGAACTCCTCCGCCACCGCAAGCACAGCCGACTCGACACCCGAAATCACCACGGAGTTCGGACCGTTGATCGCAGCGATCCCCCACTCCTCGGTGGGTTGAAACTCCTCCTCGGTCGCCTCGATGGCCACCATCGCCCCACCACTGGGCAACGCCTGCATCAGACGCCCACGAGCGGCCACCAGAGCACACGCATCTTCCAGCGACAACACACCGGCAACATGAGCGGCAGCGATCTCACCGATCGAATGCCCCATCAGGAAATCGGGGCGCACACCCCACGACTCCAGCAGCCGGAAGAGCGCGATTTCGATCGCGAACAACGCGGCCTGGGCGAACTCGGTCTGGTTCAGCTCCTCCGCATCGCTCTCGATGACCTCACGCAGACGCGGATGCAACAGCTCACACGCAGCATCAAAAGCCTCGGCGAAGACGGGGAACTCGCCATACAACTCCCGGCCCATGCCCACCCGCTGAGCACCCTGGCCCGTGAACAGGAACGCCGTCTTCCCTCGCACCACCGACCCGGTGACCACATCAGCCGACGAACGCCCCTCGGCCAACGCCTCCAGAGCCGACACCAGAGCGTCCCGGCTCTCGCCCAACACCACGGCCCGGTGATCCAACGCCGCCCGCGTCGTGGCCAGCGAGAACGCCACGTCGGCCGCGTCCTCCGACTCGGCAACGGGCCGCAACGCCGCCGCTTGCGCGGTCAACGCCGCAGCCGTCTTCCCCGACACCACCCACGGCACGACCGAGGGCGCCTCGGACACGGCGTCCTGCTCCTGCACCGGTACCTGTTCGATGATCGTGTGCGCGTTGGTGCCGGAGATACCGAACGACGACACCGCCGCCCGCCACGGGCGGTCGACCTCGGGCCACGGGCGCGCTTCCGTCAGCAGCTCCACCGTGCCGGACGACCAGTCGATGTGTGAGGACGGCGCGTCGACGTGCAGCGTCTTCGGCAGCACACCGTGGCGCATCGCCATGACCATCTTGATCACACCCGCCACACCGGCGGCGGCCTGCGTGTGACCGATGTTGGACTTCACCGAGCCCAGATACAGCGGCCGGTCCCGATCCTTGCCGTACGTGGCGAGCAACGCCTGTGCCTCGATCGGGTCACCCAGCGGCGTGCCCGTGCCGTGCGCCTCGACGGCGTCGACGTCGAACGGGGTCAGACCGGCGCTGTCCAGCGCGGCACGAATGACGCGCCGCTGCGACGGACCGTTCGGCGCAGTCAGGCCGTTCGACGCACCGTCCTGGTTCACCGCCGACCCGCGCACGACAGCCAGGATGTTGCGGCCCTTGCGCTTGGCGTCGGACAACCGCTCCAACAGCAGAATGCCGACACCCTCACCCCAGCCGGTGCCGTCCGCGCCGTCGGCGAACGCCTTGCAGCGGCCGTCGTTCGCGAGGCCGCCCTGCGCGCTGAACTCCACGAACGTGCCGGGCCCGGCCATCACGGTGACGCCGCCGGCGAAGGCCATGTCGCACTCACCTCGGCGCAGCGAGTGCGTCGCCAGGTGCAGTGCCACCAGCGACGACGAACACGCCGTGTCAACCGTGACCGCGGGACCTTCCAGCCCGAACGTGTAGGCGATACGACCCGAGGCGACACTCGGCGTTGTCCCCGTCATCAGGTGGCCCTGCACGCCGTCGGGTGCGGCGTCCACGCTGATGCCGTAACCGTGTGCGGCCGCACCGACGAAAACGCCGGTCTGGCTGCCCTTCACCGACAACGGGTCGATCCCCGCCCGCTCGAACGCCTCCCACGACGTCTCCAACAGCAACCGCTGCTGCGGATCCATCGCCAACGCCTCACGCGGCGAAATCCCGAAGAACCCGGGATCGAACTCCGGCGCCTCGTAGAGGAACCCGCCCCCACCGGCACCGAGGTCGGCGCCGTCCGCGTCCCCGAGGTCCCAGCCTCGGTCCGTCGGGAACCCGGAGATGGTGTCCTGTTCGGACTCCAGAAGCCGCCAGAGGTCTTCGGGCGAGCGCACACCACCGGGGTACCGACAGGCGATGCCGATGATGGCGATCGGCTCCTGCTTGCGTTCCTCGACCTCCCGCAGCTGGCGGTGCGCGTCGCGCAGGTCTGCGGTCGCACGCTTGAGGTAGTTGATGAGCTTGTTCTCGTCGTTCATCGGAAGTCTTCCACCCTCGCGAAGCGATCGGTCAGAGGTCAGGAGTTGCCGAATTCCTTGTCGAGCAACTCGAAGAGTTCGTCGGCGGTGGCCGACTCGATGTCGTCGGCTTCGTCGGGCGCCTCGGAGTCGCGCAGCGGCGCGTTCCATTCGGAGAGGAGTGCGGCGAGCCTGCCGCCGATCCGCTCCCGCTCCCGCCGATCCGCGCCGGCACTCGACAACATCACGGCCAGTCGGTCGAGCTCGGCGTCGAGCCCGCCGTCGGCGTGGTCGTCGACCAGTTCGCCGCGGAGGTACTCGGCCAGGTCCTGTGGTGTCGGGTAGTCGAAGACCAGCGTCGCCGGGAGCTTCAGCCCGGTGGCCGCGTTGAGGCGGTTACGCAGCTCGATGGCGGTCAAGGAGTCGAAGCCCAGCTCGCGGAACGAACGGTCGGACTCGACCAGCTCGACATCCTGGTAACCCAGCACGAGGGCCGCCTGCTCCCGGATCACCCCGATCAACAGCTCCCTCTGCTGCTCACCGGACAGCCCGGCCAGGCGCCGTGCCAGCGAGTCCCCGGAGTCCGCGGCACGCGACGCGGCCGCGCGTCGGGTCACGCGCACCAGCGAGCGCAGCAGCGGAGGAACGTCCTCGGCCCTGGCCTGCCCCGACCCGAGCTCCAGTGCCACCGGCACCAGCACCGCGTCGGCCCGCGACCGCGCACTG
>NZ_CM001466.1:1114570-1153311 GCF_000231055.2 Saccharomonospora azurea NA-128
CCCGCACACTCGCCCGGAAGAGCTGCCCGGTGATGAGGAAGCCCGACACGAACAGGAAGACGTCCACGCCACCCGAGATGCGGTCCAACCACACGTGGTAAACGACCACCAACGCGGCAGCGAGAGCGCGAAGTCCCTGCAGTTCGGGGCGGAACTTACGTGCTCGTCGCGGCGCCGGAGTGGACGCGTTCTCCTCCCGCAAAGGTTCCCGCAACGTGGTCATCGCCGGAAGGTCCTCCCAGATACCTACTCGGGCCGCCTTGCGCAACCCGGATGCAGCGATGGCACGGTATCCCTTCCACCGGGGCCCCTGACGCGCGGGTAGGTACCGTTCGCTCGCCACTCGTCACGCAAGGTGCAATTCGCCCACGCGCAGGGGGCCGGACGGGTCCTGCTAGCGTGAAAACAGCAGGTGGCGGGCGTGCACCGCAGTCGATCCCGCAGGGAGAAGGACGTGGCCGAACAGACTCCGAAGCCCCCGGCCGTGACCGCGGTCGACGTCGACGCGGCAGCCGAACGGCTCGCGGACGTCATCCCTCCGACACCGCTGCACCGCAACGAACGCCTGTCGCGCCGCCACGGTCTCGACGTCCGGCTGAAGCGGGAGGACCTCAACTCCGTCCGCTCCTACAAGGTGCGCGGCGCCTACAACCTCATGAGCCGGCTGACCGAGACCCAACGCTCGCGCGGCGTGGTGTGTGCCAGTGCGGGCAACCACGCCCAGGGTGTCGCGTACGCTGCGGCGGCGCTGGGCGTCGAGGCTCGCGTGTACCTGCCGAGGACCACACCGCGGCAGAAGCGGGAGCGGGTGGCGTCTCTCGGCGGGAAGCACGTCCAGATGATCGTCCAGGGTGAGACCTACGACGAGGCCGCGGCCGCGGCTCGGGAGCACGCCGGCTCCACGGGCGCCGTGCTCGTCCCCGCATTCGACGACCCGAGCACCATCGCGGGGCAGGGAACCGTGGCCAAGGAGATCGTCGAGCAGCTCGGCTACGCGCCCGACGCGGTGGTGGTGCCCGTGGGCGGCGGCGGCCTGCTCGGCGGGGTGCTCACCTGGCTCCACGAGCGGCATCCCGGCGTGAAGGTCGTCGGCGCCGAACCGCAGGGCGCCACGAGCATGGCGCTCGCCCTGGAGCGCGGCGAACCCACCGCGCTCGACGCACTCGACCCGTTCGTCGACGGCGCGGCGGTGCGGATGGTGGGCGAGTACACGTATGCCCTCGCCGCCCGGCACACTCCCCGGCTCGTCTCCGTGCCGGAGGGCCGCATCTGCGTAGAGATGCTCGACCTCTACCAGTCGGACGGGATCATCAGCGAACCCGCGGGCGCCCTCGCGTCGGCCGCTCTCGGTCTCGACGACCTGGACCTGCCGGCGGGCGCCACCGTGGTGTGCGTGCTCTCGGGCGGCAACAACGACGTCAGCCGCTACGCCGAGATCGTGGAGCGCGCCCTCATCCACGAGGGCAAGAAGCACTACTTCCTGGTCGACTTCCCGCAGGAGCCGGGTGCGCTGCGCCGCTTCCTGGACGACGTGCTCGGCCCCGACGACGACATCACGCTGTTCGAGTACGTCAAGCGCAACAACCGGGAGACCGGCCCCGCGCTCGTGGGCATCGAACTCGGCGCCCCGGAGAACCTGCCCGAGATCCTGGAGCGCATGCGGCGCGCCCCTCACCGCGTCCAGCGCGTCGAGCCGGACAGCCCGCTGTTCACGTTCCTGACCTGAGCGTCAGTCCGCCTTGTGCAGCTTGTCCGGGTGATGCACGGCCGTCTTGCCCGACTTCTCGCTGCGCACGAGGTACTGCGGGTGTTCCTCGGACGCCCGGACCGACCGACCGCCCGCCTCGGTGTCGGACGTGATTTTGCGCTCCACCGTGCCCACCGAGCTCTGGTTTCCCGCATCCCAGCGCACGCGGTCGCCCTTCTTGAACTCCGCCATCGTCGTACTCCCTTTCGCCCCTCAGCGGGAGTGATACCCACTGCGCGGGCCCGGTTCACGGGAAGGGCAGGCCCGCTTCGACGAGCGCCTGGTCGATGAACTGCGACGCCGGGGTGCCGCTGTCGTGGTCGAGCCACGCCTGGGTTCCGGCCCGCAGGGCGGCGAGGAAGCACGCCGCGATGACCCGGGCACGCATGACCGACCGGTCGTCCGGCGACAGCCTGGCGTCGACCGTGGTGGCCAACGCGCGTTCGAAGGACGCGTAGGTGGCGACCTGCTCCGACAGCAGCGCAGGGTGGGAGCGGATCACGCGCGCGCACGTGAGCCAGTCGAGATTGTCGTCGCGCTCGCGCCGCTGTCGCTGCAGGTCACGCAGCACGGAACGCACGGCGCCGCGCAGCGCCGTCCACGCCGACTCCTCCGCAGGCCGGGCGGCCACGGCGTCGAGCAGCGCGTGCAGGCGCACGCTGTCGCCGTACAGCATGGCCTCTTCCTTGCTGGCGAAGTAGTTGGAGAAGGTGCGCCGGGACACGCCGACGGCGTCCGCGATCGCCTCCACCGTGACGGTGTCGTACCCGTTCTCGACGGACAGGCGCATCGCCGCCTCGTACAACGCCGTCTTGGTGGCGATCTTCTTCCGTTCGCGCAGCCCGAGCTCACTCTCCACGTCCGCGATCGTAGGCCCGAGAGTGATCTGTTTCTCAAGGCGCAAACTTGCACAGTGCGCAACTTCACGAGGATAGTTGCGTGTGGCAACGATGTCCGGCGGTGTCTGGCTGTGTCCACGACGTCCGCTGTCTCGATTGCCGCCGGACCCCACCCCACACCGACAGCCCGGAGGCTGCGTGAGTTCCTCGACCCTGCCCACACCACGTGAGGCCGACCGCGGGAGCGTGCTGCGCCCACTGTTCGGCCTGCTGCTCGTGCTGTTCGTCGCGATGATCAGCTCGACCGTCGTGTCCGTCGCCCTGCCGAGGATCATCGGCTCGTTGAACGGCAGCCAGACCCAGTACACCTGGGTCGTCACAGCGACACTGCTCGTGGCCACGGCGTCGACCCCGATCTGGGGCAAGCTCGCCGACCTCTACAACAAGAAGGCACTCGTCCAGATCGCGATCGGCATCTTCCTCGTCGGATCGCTGGTCAGCGGTTTCGCCCAGGACGCGGGCCAGCTGATCGCCGCGCGCGCGTTCCAGGGGCTCGGCGTCGGCGGGCTCCAGGCCCTGGTGCAGACGATCATCGCCGCGATGATCCCGCCGAAGGACCGCGGCCGTTACAACGGGCTGCTGGGTGGCGTGATGGCCCTCGCGACCGTGAGCGGGCCGCTGCTCGGCGGTGTGATCACCGAGACCTCGTGGCTGGGGTGGCGCTGGTGCTTCTTCGTCGGCATCCCGTTCGCGGTGATCGCCCTCGGTGTGCTGCAACGCTCCCTGCACCTGCCGGCCGTGCGGGAACGCCACGAGGTGCGGGTCGACTACGTCGGCGCGGCCCTGCTCGCGACCGGTGTGAGCGTGCTGCTGATCTGGGTCAGCTTCGTGGACTCGTCGTTCGCGTGGCTGTCGTGGCAGACCGCGGCCATGGTCGGCCCGTCGGTGGTCATCCTCGCCGTCGCCGTGTGGTGGGAGTCGCGGGTCCCCGAACCCGTGCTCCCGCTGTCGGTGATCAAACAGAAGGGCCCGGCACTGGCGATCCTCGCGAGCCTCGCCGTCGGCATGGCGATGTTCGGTGGCGCGGTGTTCCTCGGCCAGTACTTCCAGGTCAGCCGCGGGTACAACCCGACCGAAGCCGGGCTGCTGATGATCCCGATGATGCTCGGCACGCTCGTCTCGTCGACGGTGTCGGGCCAGATCGTGAGCCGCACCGGCAAGCTGAAGGCGCAGATCGTGGCGGGCACGATCATCCTGGTCGCGGGCTTCGGCGTGCTCTCGATGCTGGACCGCGACACGCCGCTGCTCATCGTCTTCGCGGGTCTCGCGGCCGTCGGCATCGGTGTGGGCATGTCGATGCAGAACCTCGTGCTGGCCGTGCAGAACACGGTGGCACTGCGCGACGTCGGCGCCGCGAGCGCGTCGATCACGTTCTTCCGGTCGCTGGGCGGCACGATCGGCATCTCGGTGCTGGGGGCCGTGCTCGCCAACCGCGTGAACGCCGACGTGACGAAGGGGCTGGCGGAGGCCGGTGTCCCCGCGTCGGCGTCGGGCGAGACGAGCAACCTCAACCTGGACGCGCTGCCCGGGCCGATCCGCGAGATCGTGGAGATCGCCTACGGCGACGCCACGGGTCACATCTTCCTGCTCTCCACGTCCATCGCCGTGGTCGGCGTGATCGCGGCGCTGCTGCTCAAGCCCGCGCCGCTGCGCACGACCCTGGACATGGAGCCGACCGAGAAGGACGAGGCTCGGCCCTGACGGCGAAGCCTCACGTCGCGGGCGTGATCGGGGTGAGGTGGGGCAGGTGCACGACGACGTCCAGGCTGTCGGCGAGCGGCCCCGCCTCCCCCCGGGAGTTCCGGTCGCGGGCGGGGTCGTAGACCGGGCCGATCACGCGTGTGCGCAGCGGTCGTCGCAGCCACCGCGCCACGGTGTCCGGCGGGAATGCCCTCGAACGCCGACTCCAGGAAGTCCGGTCGTGGATCGGGCACCGGGAACGGCGCCCGACCACTTCCTATGGTGAGCGTTCCGACGGCGTAACCGGAGCCGAGGCGGGCGCGCAGCACTCCACCCGCACTGCGGCCGACGTGGTCGGGCGGGAGGCGACGCGGGTCGCCCGCGACCAGGTGGGCGATGCCGCCCCAGTGAACGATCCGCTGCCCCGTCTCGGCCCGCCAGGTCAGCACGGTGTCGGCGAGGGCCGCCTCGATCCCGGCGAACGAGTCGGCCTCGACCGGATTCGGGACGGAGACCACGGACACGGGATCGTCGGGATGCTCGCGGTTCCAGGAGCGGAGTCCGCGCAGCACGTCCTCCACGTCGACGGCGCGCAGAACGGCTGACTCGACCGCACGAGCGCCCGCAGACCTCCCTCCCCCCGTGTACAGATATCGGTCGAGCGTGAGGCCGGTCTCCTCGGTGCCCTCGATGAACAGGGCGCGAAACCCCGCGTGCTCGATGAGGCAGCGGAGGAGCACCCCGGTGGCGAGCACGGACTCCCGCGCCGTGCGCACAGCGGAGGCGACCCCACCACCTCGGCGCGCGCCAACACCTCCGACACATCCACCGTCGCCTCACCCGTGAGCGGGAACGGACGAACGTTCACCGCCAACCACGAGTTCAGCTCCGGTTCGACCATACCTGTACCCCTCGTTCGCGCCTCGTCGACGACGTCGTTCCTGGAAACGTTAGGAACTCCAGCGGAGTCGAGGTCGAGACAAGACGAGTAGTCATCCCGCTGCGGTCGCGGCGGGCACTCCGGCAACCAGGGCGACTAATCAACAGGCTTCAGTCAAGACATTCTCAGCGCCCACTGCCGCAATTCCTTAGGAACCGATCTGAGAACCATCCAGGGATGTTATCACCAAAATTTGGTGAGATATAATTTTCCAGCGCTTCAGGCGCGCGCAAGAACGGACCGAATTCATCACACCAAGCATCATCCAATATATGATCCGGAAGACCTTGCAATGCAAGAATATCGGGGTCGCACTCTCCCCAACAGCCCCAGAGCCCCGAAAGTCCCGTAATGGTCAGCACGCGTGCAGAAAATACGATCGCCTCCCCGGCATTACCACGAGGAGCTTCACTTATGGCGTCCCAATAATCATCAGGACTGGAATCTACAGGCAAGGAAACAGCCGGGAACACCCCGTGTCAATCGAGGTCACGCAACTCAAACCCAGGCTCGACCACCAATAGATCGATCCGGTCATCACCGTATATTTGAGCCACACGCTGGACAGCAGGCCATATATCTACACCCAAGGCTGTCAGATACTCGCAGAAGAGCACACGAGAAGACGACTTACGAAACACCTGGTCCGGAACCTTTTATTCACACAGAAACACGTTGAGATATTGCCACACAGAGCCCCGAAGTGCTCCCTATCGACCACTACTCCGCTTTTATCCATCATCCCCCCTCAGAGCACCCTACTAAACCGCCACGTCCCACGGCTGGGCATCAGGATCAGCACACCGAATCAATGCCATTCAGTACACGCGAGTGGCAACCTTCGAAAATAGCATCGCCAGACTCCCTCTCGCCCGCACCGCGGCCGTATTCGCCTAACACAGAACCGACGAGCTCAGAGACTCCGAGCGTCAAACTCTATCCAATACATCAAGGTCACCCTCGAAGGAGACCACCACAATCCACGATCGATCCTCTGCTAGAAAGTAATGGTGTTCCGGGACCTCAAGAAGCGCAGCCGTAACCGAAGCCGCCTCACTTCCCTCAAAACGTACGCCGTAGGGAGAAAGTCCATCTCCCACGTGCTCGACTGCAGAGCCTGGAGTGATTCGTGCACAGATTTCTCGAGATGCACTCAATGACAGCAGCCGCTCATCGCTGATTCTCCAATGCTTATGGCTCCCACGCACACGACCCCAGTCAATCTTTTCTCCTACGGCGGGAAAATTGAGCCTTAGCCAATCGAATATACCTCCCTGATCCACCCTTGTCAGGGCAGCTAAAGGCGGCACAGAAAACACTTCTTCTTCCCAAAAATCTCCAGACAATTCACACCTCTGTCAGCCGCATCCGTGTAGTCGCTGAAGTTTCGCCACAGTCGCCTCGGTCGCATTGAACTGAAAGTGTGACCCCTTCTCCTTCCCCGCCCACACGTTGATGTGCGCCCCGCTTCGCTCATCGAACTCGATTCGGAATTTCACCTTGTTGTTAGCTGTCTGCATACCGACAGGCTTACCTTCGATCTGCCGAAACCTGCCTAACTTCACCTTTTCAGCTTTGAATCCGCGAGGAACCAACCAACCCAGAGCCCGATTCCGCGCCTGGTTGAAATCATCGGTGACAGGCTCGCCACCATTATTATGCACTAATACGGGTGTGGTTCCCGCGAGCACATGGTAGGTGTGGATGCCGTTGATGGTGAGGTTGTGGACTCGTTGTGGCGCGCTCCAGGCGTCGGTGCGGCTGACCTGAACCCACGTGCCTGATCCGGTACGCAGCCAGTCACCACGCTGCAACTCCGCGGCCGGGACCCACTCCCCGAGACTGGGCACCCAGAACGGATGCTCATCGGTAGCTATCACCGACCCGAGCGACTCACCAAACGGCCCCCCGTTCGACACCTCGATCTCGACCAGGTCCTTCTCGCCCTGACCGACGATCGTGGCTACCACCTCCCGCGGAGCCGATTCTCCCGTCACCGGATCCGTCGCCAGCACCCGATCCTCCCCGAGCTCGACCTCCTCGATCGGCACACGCGACCCATCAGCCATCAACACCAACGTGCCCGGCACAAAACTGTTACCGATCGAGCACGATGACCCCGACCTGGTCAGCCGCTCCTTCGCCGCATCAACCCGCCGCAACAACCCCTGCGCCGCATCCCGCTTCTTGACCCAACTGACCGTCGCTTTGAACGCACCGATCAGCTTGTCAACAATTTCCCCGAGTCGGCTACGGGAAGACCACCAGTGCGACATTGAGGAAACAGACGACCACTCAAGCGGTCATCCGAGGAATGTCAGGCACGGCCAAAAGGCTCGCGCTCCCAATATCGGCACACCAACCCGGGCAATCCCGAAAACTCATCGAACACCACAAGGCCTGACTACCTAATCAAGGTAACCAACAAGCAACTCCAGACCCCTAATAGCTTCCTCTATATCAAGCAGCTCATCCGGTGAAAGGTTGGATAAGTTCCCACGCTCCAGAGCCACCGAGTAGACCTGTTCCAATATCACCAGTATTCCCGAAATTTCTCTCGCCACCCAGAAGGCTCATAGCTACTCCATACTGAATCGAGAGTATCGATAAGCACACGAAGCGAAATATCGCCTTCCCGGTATTCAGATAAGACTCGGGCTGCCCGATCGCAGAGGAACTGCTCAGCATCTCTTTCCCCGCTCACTGTCGAACCCTTCCGTAGTCAACCGTGATAACACGCCCAGAAATCGTGTCGGTAATGACAATCACGGGTCTGCAACAGGAACGGTGTTTCCAGCGGTTGGTGTTACAGCGTGTCTCGTTTGGTTCTTACTCGGCCGTTTGCGATGCTCGTGGCTTGTGAGGGACTCGCTGTCGCGACGGTTGGTGCCGGATGAGTTGTGGGCTCTGGTGGAGCCGCTGATCCCGTCGGCGAAGGTGAGTCCGCAGGGTAGTGGGCGTTCGCGGACGGGTCCGCGGGCGGTGTTCACCGCGATCGTGTTCGTGTTGACCAGCGGCTGCGCCTGGCGGCACTTGCCGCCCTCGTTCGGGGTGTCGGTGCCGACGGCACATCGGACCTTCACCGAGTGGACCGTGGCCGGGCTGTGGCGGCGGTTGCACCAGGCGGTGCTGGATGAATTGGGCAGCCAAGGGTTGATCGACTGGCCCCGCGCGGTTCTGGACGGAGCGTCCGTCCGGGCAAAAAAAAAGGGGGCACCCTGACCGGGCCGAACCCAGTTGACCGCGGCAAACCCGGCTCGAAAATCCATGTCCTGTCCGACCGTGCCGGCCTGCCCCTCGTCGTGGATGTTTCCGCGGCCAACACCCGCGACAGCCAAGCACTCAAACCACTGGTCAACACGCTTCCCGCCATCCGCTCCCGTCGCGGACCACGGCGCCGTAAACCCGCCAAGCTGCATGCCGACAAGGCCTACGACATCCCCGCTCTCCGCGCCTGGCTCCGGCACCGTGGAATCGTCCCCCGTATCGCCCGCAAAGGCATCGACACCAGCGACACACTGGGCAAGCACCGATGAGTCATCGAACGCACGGTCGCCTGGCTGACCGGATACCGGCGCCTGACCCTGCGCTACGAACGCAAAACCACCCACCTCCACGCCTTCCTCAACCCTCACCTGCCACAAAAAACTCACCAAATGAGGCAAGCTGCCAATCGTCGCAATTACGAGACAAAATCATCTCGCGACTGTCACGACCCTCCTTGCCTAATCAGTCTTTCCATGGCAAGCCGCCGAACCTCCTCCCAAGAGTCCTGTGACAAGCGACGCAAAGTTCCCATACTCGTTTTTCGGTGACGCGCAACGTTCAACCTCACGGAGTCATGCGGGTCCCACGACATCTTTTCAAGGAGATCAGCAGTAAGCTTTCTTTTGCAAGACACCATATCACGCACACGCGGGTCTGGGTCAGAAGCAAGAACTGAAATCACAGACAGTGGCACCGTCTTGTTGTGTGCAACCCAGACTCGATAATCCGGATACCTCCTGACAACGTCCATCCAAACCTCGACGTCAGCCTCTCCCCAAGAAGCACGCCGCTGCTCCTCCGGGTCGCTGCTACTTCTTGCACGGACAAACTGCTCTGCAGTCTGAAATATCATTTAACACCTCGCAAGCTGGACCACGGGATGAATCTTCCCGTACCCCCCTTCCATTTTCCCTCAATGTAGTCCCCGTATTTATTAGCGTCATATTGCCATTCTAACCCTTTTTTTGTCTCTTTGTAGACTTTATACGCCGACGGGGGCCGACCATGCCCAGTCACATCTGGTGTCCACCACGTATCATCCGACGAACTCTTGTAAAAGGTCGTTTTGAAAGGCCCACCACGCTTGACGACTGATGCGTTTTCCCTCCTCAGCTCCCATGACTTCCTGCATCCGTCAGCGTTGTGATTAAGAACACTATTCTCATCGCCGACGTAGTACGTGTGGACACCATTGATAGTGAGGTTGTGGACGGTGGTGGTGGCGGTGTAGACGCGGATATCTACAATCCGGGCGTGGTCACCGTCAGGGGTGAGGAGTTGGTCTCCGGGGTCAAGGTCGCCAGCGCTGTACCAGCCTACTGGCTCGCCCCGCAGGCCGACCGTGGGACGGATGAAGCGGCCGTGCTCGTCGACCCAGAACGGGTGCTCCGCGGTAGCGGTGATCGTCTCTACCGCTCCACCGGGCTCGCCATCAGCATCGACGGTGACATCCACCAGGTCCTTCTCGCCCTGACCGACGATCGTGGCTACCACCTCCCGCGAAGCCGATTCTCCCGTCACCGGATCCGTCGCCAGCACCCGATCCCCGAGCTCGACCTCCTCGATCGGCACACGCGACCCATCAACCATCAACACCAACGTGCCCGGCACAAAACTGTTACCGATCGAGCACGATGACCCCGACCTGGTCAGCCGCTCCTTCGCCGCATCAACCCGCCGCAACAACCCCTGCGCCGCATCCCGCTTCTTGACCCAACTGACCGTCGCTTTGAACGCACCGATCAGCTTGTCAACAATTTCCCCGATCTTCAGGATCTTGCTCCACGGCAACGCCGACGCGATCTCGTAACCGCAACCAAGCAGATCGAAGTCGTTGATGCAGTTGTCCACCACACCCTTGACCCCGATGATGTCGTGCAACACCTCACCACCGTGCTGCAACGCCACCTCAACCCAACTGCGCTTGTCCGCCGCCAGTTGTTTCGCCTGCTCGTACTCCTCCGCGCTCAGCCCCGCAGCCGCGAGCGCCTGCTGGTGTCGCTGCGCCTGTCCCTTCCACGGCGGCTCGATCCACACCCGATATGCATAGACTTGAACCGTCCAATACGAGACCGCGATGAACCCGAACACCGGGAACAACGGCGCCAACCAGTACATCACCGCAACGAACGTCGTCTTCAACACTCGCTCAGTGACACTGATCGTTTTCCAGTACAGACCGTTCGGGTCGGAGTTGGTCACCGGCGAGTTGTTCGCGTACGCGTAACCGTTGACCTGCTGTGGGTCTGCGGCATCCATGACCGGGTCGACAGAGACGAAACGTCCGGTTGCCGACTCGTACTGCCTCGCGCCTAGCGTCGTCAACCCCGTGTCGTCCTCGACACCACCCACGAACCCCTTGTCGTCCGGCCACGACTCCGGCTGGTCACCCCGCGGATTGCCGAACGGGTCCTGACGGCGCTGACTCACCGACAAGTCGTCGGTTTCAAACGCGAGTGAACTCGTCCCCTGGTGATCCTCGGCGAGCAGTGACAAGCCACCACCATCGCCCGAAGTACGCACCGCCACGGTCTGGCCGGCATGTGTGTAGTAGCGCTTGGCGGTCACCTCGCGAGTGGTGTTCTGCAGCACCAACTCCATACCGTGTAGGTAGAGCGTGGTGATCCCGGACTCGCGTTTCAGTAACCGCTCGCCGTCGGCGTCGTAGAGAAACTGCGACTGTCGGCCGTCATGCTCGGTGACCTTCTCGGCACGCCCGGCAGCGTCCCACTCCCACTCCTGCGGTGATCCGCCCACGTTGCGGTAGGTCATGTTGCCCGCGGCGTCATAGTCGTACTCGTCGCGCGACGTACCGTTGGGACCGGTCTCCAGCACAGACCGCAGCGTGTGCGGCTGCGAGCCGCTCTCCGCACCGTAGGAGTAGGTACGAACGATGTCGCCGTCCGCACTGTGCTGCACTTCCTCGATACGGTTGCCACCCTTGTCATAGGTGTAGTCGTGCCAGTACGGCGCAGCACCACCCAGACCGGGCACCGAGGGTTCCTCCGCGCAGTCACCGCTAGCGGGCGTGAACGCTGTCGTCAGCCGCTGTAAGTAGTCGTAGCCGAAGCACTGCACATCCGACATCGAGCCAGGCGGGGTGTCGGCGAGCCGCGTGATATTCCCCGCCGGGTCATAGTTGTAGGACCGTTGGGCGGCGTAGGAGTTTTGCTCGGTGTTTCGCTGGATGTCGACGGAATCGAGCCTGCGTGTTCCCTCTTCGTAGAAGAATGTGCTGAAGACCGTGTCTGCACCGCCGCCCAGCGTCAAACGCAGTGTTTCGCCGTATTTGCTGTAGCGGTGGTCCGACACATAATTGTCGATGCCGAATGTCCGCGTCGGCAAGCCTTGCTCGTTGTACTGATGCTGAATGTACTCGGCATCCAGACCGCCTGCGGCAGGATGTGCCTGCCTCGAGACTTTGCCGGAAACCGGGAAGTAATCGGTCTCGAATGTGTAAGTGCCCGCTAGCTCCTTCTCCGCCGCTGGGACGACGATGCTCTGCTCGACGGGACGCAGCGCACTGTCGTACCAATCGACGCGTTTTGTGTATGCGTGACCGTCGACCCAGCGGGTAGCCGAATCGAGCAAGCCGGGTTTCAGCTCGTCGTAGGCCCAATCTGCCGTTTTGATCTCAGGCGTCTCCGGGCCCCGCTGCTCGTACTGTGCGACCGTGCGACCTAATTCGTCGTACTCGGTCCGGAGCTTCAAGCCTCGCGCATCCGTGGTCTCCACCAAGCGGTCCAGAGCGTCGTAGGTATAGCGGGTAGTGCCACTGTCAGGATCGTTATCGGCGATCTTGCGTCCGAGTATGTCGTACTCGTAAGTCCACTCGGCGCCGTCCGGCCCGCTCATAGACGTCATCCGGCCTGCGGCGTCGTAGACGTAGCGGGTCTCGTCAAAGGGAGAATCAGCATCGCGGCCGTGATGTTGACGACGCTCCACCACGTTGCCGTTGACGTCGTTGATTACTGTAGTCGTCGTGCCGCCCTCGGGAGGAACGACAGTCACACGGTCGCCACCGTAGGTGGTACTGGTGCGCCACTGCTCGACGCCGAGCTTACGATAAATGACCTCGGTCTCTCGCCCGAGCGCATCGAACTCAGTCAGAGTCTGGTTCGGCACCGCATTGTCGAGAACTCCCAGCACATCCGTGCTGGGGTTGTCAGCGTTGTAATAGGCGCCGTTGACCTTGTACTCGAGTCCCCGAGAGTCGTAGAACCAGTCGGTGAGGATCCGTCCTCCCGATACTGCGGGCAACTGACTCTGCCGTTGTCGCAAAAGTCCGTCGTAGAGCGTGTACGAGGTGTTGTACTCACCGTCGTCACGCCGCGCCTGCGTGGTCACCACGGTGGGCGCGTCAGTGCGGTACTCGTACGTGAAGACGCTGTGGGGCTTGTCGCCACGCGCCTTTACGGTGCCCGGCAGCCACACTCGGTGAACGCGGCCGAGTGGATCATACTCGACGTCCGCGCGTTCTCCGCTGATGCCGACCTCGGAGAGCACCTGTCCCCAAGCCGGCTCGAAAGTAGTAGTTCCGCTGAACCCCTTCGGGTCCGTCTTCGTAACACTACGCGTCGGGAATCCAGGTCCGGGCGAGTAGTCGGTGGTGACCTTCTCCCCGAGTACGTTCTCGACCTCGACGACTCTGCCGAGCTCGTCGTAAGTGGTGCGCTGGCTCAGCTCGTACTTACTACCTGTCCACCGTTCGGTGGTGGTGAGATTGCCCTTCGTAGGAGGGACACCATGGTCCTGCCCATCGTACGAGGAACGCACGTCGGAAATGACATCGTTGTTCGTTCCCTCGCCCTCACTGCATGGCAGAGCGACAACCCTGAGAGTGGACGGCAGAGTATGAATCCAGGCATCGCCGTTGTGCGCGTACGTCGTTCGCGCACACGTTTCATCACCGGACTTGCCAACTTCACCGAGGTCTTCGACGCGGTTCGTGTTGCCGTGTTCATCGAACCTGTAGTTGACCTCGGTCTTACGCCACGAGCCGTCGGACAACAGTGTCTTGCCACGCACTGCTCCGACGTTGGTCATATAGGCCTTCTCGTCACCGGAGGTGGCGGTGGGGCCGTGGACCCACGGATCCTTAATAGACGACGACACCAACTCGTCACCGTCATACTGCAACGTCTCGCGCGAGAAGCCGGCCAGTTGGTCGTGGTCGGTGACCGTTCCGCCCTCGGAGTCCTTTACCGTGACTGATCGGCGGCTCCCGCCGGGCAATCGGTCACCGTGCATGCCACGCAAGAATCGTTCTTCGGTGACAGACTGAGCCGTACCTGGGTCGCCGGTGATGGTGCGTACCAGCCCGTAGCCTCGCCATTGCGACCACGTGCGGTATTCCATCTCAGTAAACACGGCTTCGTCGAAGTGCCAAGCCGCGCCTCCGCTGTACTCGTAGTGGGTTTTCCTCAAGGACGGGCCGGTGGTGCGTCCGTCCTCGGTCACCGCAACGACGACGTACTTGTGGAACCAGCCGAGTTCGCGTTCAAGACCGAACTCAGGCACCCACCACGTGGGGAAGCAACGCATGTCGTTGTTCTGAGGGCTACTCGGCATCGCCTCACCCGCCACGCACTCGCGGTCGGAGTAAGAGATCTCGATGATGCCACCCGCTTCGGTGATCACTCGTTCGATTCGGTGCCGTGTGATCGGTGGCAGGCCATCGTCGCCAGTGTCAACACGGTTCGGCATCGCACGACCGTGGAACCGGATCTCCGGCATCGCCTTCTCTTCGCCGACCAGACCAGTGTGTTTGATCCCTGCGAGCCACAACGCTGGTGACAAGCCGTCACCGGTATCAGGAAACTGGTGTCGAAGCGTCCACGAGTCGACGTTCTTCCACTTCGCTTCGTTGGTCACATCGTCTCGACGCACCTGTGTGAGCACTTTGACGAGCCGCTTGGTCGTGAAAAAAGCGGGCGAATATCTGTTGTCACAAGTATCGTCGGACTTGCAGATCTGGTCGGATGGAACATCCGGCCACTTGCCGGCATTGCCAGGGGTGAGCTGATCGGCATTGCACTCGAACGTCTCGGTGGGCAAGCATCGTTGTGCAGTGTCGAACCACACCCGCGCCGGCGCGGGTCCAAACACGTCGTCCGACCGAAGGCCATACTCGATACGACGGAGCATTCCCGCTGCCACGTACGGAGTCTGTTTGCTCGCTGTTTGGTTTCGGCCGTAGTGGTTGGTTTCGGTATCGTAATAGTAGGTTGTGACGTTGCCATTCGGGTCGACGACATAGTCGAGATTCCAGCGGTATGCCTGCTGGCACCACGAATCGTCGAATGCCTGCGCGTGACACGGCTCGCCAGTATTGTTGCCGAACACGGGCACAGTGAAGGCTGACTTCGTTTCGGGCTCGCCCTCCCCCCAGCCGGGCAGACGGTTGAGACCGAAGAAGTACTGTGTGCCGTCGGTTGCTGTTACCTTCCAGTGCTCACCGTTGTTGTCACCGTTATGAGCACCGGTCAGGCGTTCGACCCTGGATCCGTCGTCGTTCTTCGGCTTCCAGAACCCGGTCTCTGAATCCTGCACAAGCTTGGCGTTGATCCCGTTGAGGCTCAGTACCGCGTTGTCGGTGGCCCAGCACAGATCCCCGGTCTTTCGCTCGTCTTGGTTGCCGCCGAGGTCCTCAGAACAAGCTTTGTACTGGCGTTCCACAAAACCGCCAGCACTGAGTTCCCAACCATCCCCAACCACCGAAGCCTGATTGTTGGTAGCGCTGGTCCGTCCATCGATCGTTCCGGACGAGTAACCAATCCCCAACTTCGGAGCCAGGCCCCCCGGTGACGGCGGGACTCGCAAGGGAACTGAATAGGTGAAGTCACCACTGGAACCGCCCGCCGACCAACTCCCTGCCGGCGATAAATTGGTGGCGGTGAAAGCACCGCCGGAGCCCGATGCCTGCGACTGCACTGCCAGCACCACGGACTCGGCCCTATCGGATTGAGAGGCAGTGTCCGGTTCCGGCAGGGTGATGTCGGCGCTCACCTGCTGTTCGTCAACATCGTTGACCGTGGGCAGCCATCTTCCTTCGCGGCATTCTGCCTTCTCCGGAGTGGTCAGCGCGCACGCAGGCAGCTGTCGAACACGTAACCGAGAACCGTAATCGCCCCCGTATGCAGCGGCGAAACCGCTGTAGTCGACGAGCACGGAGAGTTTGCGCCCCCCAGCATTGCCCGCATCGGCGACGGCAAATACGGCACCAGCGACACCTGCCTTGTCTGCAACATCCTGGGAACTGGTGAAAATTTTGACCTGAGGGAATCTTCCAGCTTCGATTCCGTCACGCTTGTCGTCACCAGCGAGTGCGATCGAGATCGGTATCTTGGTGTTCTCAACAGACGAGACCGCGGTGCCCTCATGCGAATCCGAAAGCGGTACCGTGGCGACCGCCTCTTCTGGCCAAATCGGTTCTGACTGGGTCGTGGCCACGGCCGCGTCGATCGGATTATCAGGTAGAGGCTCCACCAGCACCGGCTCGCCGGGTACCGACCGTTCTTTCTGCAATTGCGGTAGGTCAGCGTAGATTGGCCCCTCATTAGCGACGGCTACCACGGTTGAGGTTCCGACCGAGATCCCGACGAAAAGCGCGATTGCGCGCAGCACAGGTCTGACTGCCAAGGCAGACACTCCTCAACCCGGTTGGCCTGGAAAGGATCAGTTACAAATTCGAGTACGCCTAGCGTTCAGGACTGCAGGGGCAGTTGCCCGATGGTCTGATCAGACAGCACTCCCGAATACACTCGGACATTCCTGACAGCGCCGTTCCAGGGATCAACGTCCTGACCGATCCAACGTGCGCCCCCGAGGACCAATTCGCCATCGCCATTCCAGCCGACAGCTCCGGTCCTCATAGCGGAAAAACTCCCGTTGACATAGATCCGAGTCTCTTGTCGAGCGAAGTCGTGAACACCCGTCAAATGGACCCAACGCCCGAATTCAGGCTCATGTTCACTAGGCACCCACAAGCCGCTTTCGATATCAGCTCCGAGGGAAACCAGAAAGCACCACTTTTTTACGTTCTCACGGTATTGCAGCATGAACGGGGAAAACCGGGCACCATCGACGCTGACTGCCGTCCTGTTCTGACCTTCACCGGGGTCGTCGAGACGGACCCATGCTGCCACGGTGTATGAGCGATCGGTACGAATCCCTGGCTGAGGCGCCGTCACCTCACCATATCCACCGTCTTCGGTTTCGCCGACAATGACGGCGGTGTGCTGTTCACTTTCCCAGGCAGCAGAACCAGCAAGCTCCGCAACCGCACCAGTTACCCGGTCCGTTGCGACCGTCCCCGTCCCTTCGTCGAGCGGATAGTGAGCGCGCAGAACCGCATGATTGGCGAGCAGTTCAGCCTCACTCGGCACGATCACCCGCTGATAGACACGAACGTCGTCTATCACGCCGTCGAAGAGATCGACCTGGTTACCCTTCCACTGCGCGGCGCCGATCTGCAGATCACCGGTCGCGGTCCACGTACTGGTGTAATCCCGCTCCACGACAAGTCGTCCGTCAACATAGAGCCGCAGCTCTCCAGCTCCATGGTCGTAGACTCCCAGCAGGTGCGTCCAGACATCCATACTGGCTGGCTCAGGTGAACGGATGCGTGCATGTTCTGCGCCGCCACCGTCGACGTCTTCGCCGAACATCACTAATGCCCACTCTCCGAGAGTGGTGAGCTGAAGCTGGAACCCGCTCGTGCGTTGCCCGTTCTGAGACAATACCGTCTGGTATCCGCCGGCAGCACTAGCCTTCGCCCAGGCGGACACCGAGAAGCTTGTCGAGGTGTCGAGAACCGGACCAGCGTAGTACAGCCGCGAGGATGCCCCATCAAGTCTCACGGCGCCGCCGTCGTAGCCGTCGGCGGTAAGCTGTGGTTCACCTACGGCTATCAGGTCCCGATTGTGTGAACTGTGGTCAGCCAAGTCACCATCGAGCTGCCAATGACCTTCGAGTTTTTCGACCAACGGTTCGCCAGCCCGAACGAAAATCCTGTATCGAACGATGTCAGACCTGTTGCCGGCCCGGTCGACGGAGCGCACGAACATGGTTTGCGGGCCTCCGAGCGCGGGAGTCCAACGGACGGCAGCGTTCCCACCGAGGCCCTCCGCGTCGACGCGGGCTTGTGGGTCATCGTTTTCTTCCTCAGTGACCGACCACAGATAGTGGTCGACATCTTCGGTGCCATTGGCATCGAATGTAAACACGCCGGTCTGCCCAACACCACCTGCCGGGATTGCAACGCCGTCATCGTTGGGATAGTCCGTGGATGACACCACAGGCGCATCGGGCGCGGTGTGGTCCACAGCGAACTCACACTTTCCGACCTCGGACGATGAGCTGTCGCCGTCGCTGATAGACATCGACCAGTGGTAGGTTCCCTCTTCCGCCAACAGCCCACCTGGCACCGTCACCTCAGCATACGAACCAGACGGTATGTTGGAAGTGGAAGTTGTCCAAATCTGCGTGCCAGCTCCGGTCTCACCGCGATACAGCACGAACCGCGCTGTGAGGCTCCCGCCATCAGGGTCTGAGACCTTGCCCCGCAAACGGGGTGTCGGCGTGAACAGAAACGGCCTATCCCCACCTGTGATGCATGGGATTTCTCCGCTCTCCATACCCAGATCGGTGGGTTTACTAGGCTCGGTGTTGTAAACGACTTCAAGAACCGGATCGAGTGAGAACCGCCGCCAGTCATAGCTGCTCGCGTTGCGCGCTTTCAACCCGAAGACAACCTCAGACCGACGCGCTTCCGCGGCTTCCCGTACCAACGAATCGACCTTGAACTCCGTACGACCGTCCGAAGGACAATGCACCGCATGGTTGGAACGATTGGTCGTGTCCAGTTGACGACGCCAAGAGGGCTGGTTGTTCCATGTAGTCCCATAGCCGATCGCTCCGGTATGCCACAGTTCCGTTGGACCACCCTTACAGGAGTACGAATGGACAACGCGTACTCGCACTGAGGCACGGTGCACGTACTTGCCCTGCATCGCCCGAACATCGAAATCGAAGAAGGAGCGCGAGAGGTACCCGCCTTGGTAGCCAGCTTTGAGATCGGCGAGATCACCATCGGTCCTGTTGTAGTTGCGCGCGTCTGGCCACTTGCTCTGCACGACCACATGTCCCTGCTTCTTCCCCGTCCACCAGTACTCCGGGTCGATGTAAATGGGAAAAACACGTTCGGCGGCAGTGAGGAAGTCTTGATCGGGGCGCACGACGATGCTCTTGTCTGTCACATCGACATCCATCATCGCCTTCGCAGGGCCTGAGTCCCCGTCGCCCTCAGTTTCTGAAGCCCGCGCGCCCCCAGGATTCTTGCCTCGGGAGTCCCACATCCATGAGGCGTTGCCGCGGAAGACAACAGTTCCGGACTCATCGACCGCTTCGACGTCAGATTCGGAGCTCTCCCGGGGTATCACACCCTTGCCATAGCTAGGGAAAGTGATCTGCGCGAGTCGGGGATCCTGTGCTGCCTCCTCGCTCTTGACAATCAGTACTTGAGTGAAGCCGGTCGGCTTGGCTGTCAGCGCGAGGTCAACATCAGGCAACACTTCGGAATATGTCGCCGTCGCCCCGTCCAGCTGGGGCTCAGGCAACTCCCCTGTCCATCCGATTCCCACCTCACGGCCGTCTTTCACCATGACGGCCAGAGTCGCTGTGCCGTCCGCGCTCGCCCCCGTGAACCGCACGTCTATAAAGGCGTTTTTCGGACCGACGGTCCCATCTGGACGCCGAGCCAAAGTTAGATCGAGGGGCTCCCAGTTACCATCGCGAGTCACTCGTTCAGGTGTCAGGCTCTGCGTCATGACAAGAGTGCCGTCCGGGTTAGCCCGAACCTCGGCATACTCAGTAGTCTCCGACTCCACCAGCACCGGCTGACCAGTCTCGTCCGCTTGCGCAACGGCAGCAGCAATGTGCGCTGGCTCCTCTAAAGCCAAGTCGCCCGTGGCTGCAGACGCGACTCCAGGCGCGGCCAGCGACGACAGCACTATGAAGGCAGCACTCAACGCAGTCGTTCTACCTGAAGACGTCAATCAGACCCCCGGACAGCTTGGCCGAACCCACCACGGTTCGGGCGCCGCGGAGCACGCTAACAGTCGGTCACTGGCGCGAAACAGAGCGAATCTGAAGTAGGGCTCGTACATTGATCACGTTGTGTCCGGTTCGTGACCGGACACGAAGTAACGTCCACCTTCGTCCAGGTGGAAGCGTCGGATTCGTGTAGTTGTGTTCCTCGGGCGGCCGGGCCCCCTCCGCCACCGTCGACGCCAACGAGCTCGGTGCGGAGAGCCCCGTTGTGATCGCTCCGGCAATCCCGTCACCGAACGCACCCTGTCTTACGGATCCCTTCCGTTGGGCGGAGTACTCGGAACGCGGAACGCCGCTCCTCACTCAGAGATCCAACCCCACGCCGTCACCGTGCCTCATCGGCTACGCTACGTCGCAATCCTGAGCTCCCCGGAGGGTGCTGTGCGGCCACTGTCCGATGACGATCCTGCCCGCGTGGGCGGTTACACGCTGCTGGGACGGCTGGGTTCGGGTGCAATGGGCACCGTCTACCTGGGCCGGTCGCGTGGTGGTCGGCGGGTGGCCGTGAAGCTCGTGTCCGCGGGGTTGGCCGAGGAGCCCTCGTTCCGCGACCGGTTTCGCCACGAGGTGGCGAACATGCGCAGGGTCGGCGGTTTCTGGACCGCCGGTGTCGTCGACGCCGATCCCGACGCGGACCGCCCGTGGGTGGCCACCGAGTACATCGAAGGCCCCACGCTCGCGGAGTACGTGCAGGAGAAGGGCCCACTGCCCGAGGACGAGGTGCTCGCGTTGGGCGCCGCGCTCGCCGAAGCACTCGTCTCCGTGCACGAGGCGGGCGTGGTCCACCGCGACCTCAAGCCCGGCAACATCCTCATCTCCGGCGACGGGCCGAGGGTCATCGACTTCGGCATCTCCCGTGTACTCGACCAGACCACCCTCACCGCCACCGGAGTCGCGATCGGCACGCCGGGCTTCATGTCACCGGAGCAGGTCGAAGCGGGCGAGGTCGGCCCCGCGAGCGACGTCTTCGCCCTCGCCGGAGTCCTCGTCTACGCCGCCACCGGCAACGGCCCCTTCCCCGCAGGGTCACTTTCCTCCGTCCTCTACGCCGTCGCTCACGGCCGGCCCCGGCTCGACGACGTTCCACCCCACCTGCGTGCGGTGCTCGAACCCTGCTTCGCCAAAGAGCCCACCGGACGTCCGAACGCGACACAGCTCCTCGAATCACTGACCCCCGACCACAACCCCACCTCGACCACCGCCGCCACGACCACCACGCTGCCTGCTCCCGCAGCGACTCGAGTCGTCGAGACCCGGCCCGCATCGCGACCGGCACCGGTGACACCTCAGCCACTCCTGCCCGCGGCGGGTCCGATGACCGTCGCGAACCCCGATCGCCGCCACAGGAAGCTGCCCACCGGATTCGCGCTCGGGGCGACGTGCGCAGGTCTCGCCTGCTACGGCGTCACGGCCGGCTTGCTCAACCAGACCATCGGAGCCCCTGTGCCCCCGATTCTTCTGGCGATCAGCGAGTTCGTGCCGCTGGTGGTGACGGCGCTGGTCGTGTTGCTCCGGCCGTTCCGCACCGAGCGGACCCGGTTCTGGGGCGCCTTCACGCTCGGTTTCCTCATGCCCGCCGTGATCACCGCAGGCTGGGTGCCGTACGACAACCTGCTCGACCACGTCGACACCATGCTCGTCTTCTGCGGGCACGCGCTGGCGCCGGTCGCCCTGCTCGCCGTCGCCGACGTCGCCCTCGCACGGCACACCACCGGGGACCCGCTGGGCGGCACGGCGCAGTTCGCCCTACCGCTGGCGACCTGGCTGGTCTACTTCTATGTCCAGGCGGGGGTCGGTTTCTTCGGGATCGACGCACTGAGCCTGCTCGCCTGTGCGTTCGGAGCTGTGCTGATGTTCGTGCTGCTGGCCTCCGCCTCCGGCCGGCGCTTGCTCGACCGGTTCGGCCTCGTGATCGCGATCGCCCCCGCCCTGCTTCCCGTCACGCTCCGCCTGCTGGGAGGCGGCGACGACGGACCGCCGAGCTACGTGATGGCTCTCCCACTGATCACCTTCACGATCCCGTTCGTCGTGGTGCGCCACGTCGTCACACGCCACGGCGCTCGCCGCCGGAGCGGGACCACGCAGCGCATTCTGCGGTGAGCAGGTGCGGCGCTTCACGGTCACCTGTGCCGCTCACCACCGCCGGTGAGCGGCACAGGTGGAAGCTCAGCGGCCGAGTTGCTCGCGCACCGTCGTCGCGACGTCGGCCACGGGCACGCGGTTCTGGTCGCCGCTGGCCATGTCGCGCACGGTGACGACGCCCTCGGCCTGCTCCTGCGGACCGTGGATGAGCACGATGCGCGCTCGCTGGTCGTTGGCCCACTTGAGCTGCTTGCCCAGCTTGCCCGACGTGCCGAGGAAGACGCCCGTGCGCAGGCCCTGACCACGCAGTTCGGCGGCCAGGCGCATCACGGTGTCCTCCGCGCCCAGGACCGTCAGGGCGACGTCCAGTCCCCCCGCCGCCTCGGCGTCCGCCGCCTGGATGGCGAGGATGCGTTCGAGGCCGATCGACCCGCCGCACGCGGGCAGGTCCGGCCCTCCGAGCTTGGCGACCAGTCCGTCGTAGCGGCCGCCCGAGGCGATCGAACCCGGGTAGCCGGTGGCCACGACCTCGAAGATCGGCCCGGTGTAGTAGTCGAGACCCCGCACCATGCGCGGCGTGAAGACCACCCGGCCTTCCGGCAGCCCGGCCGTCAGCTCCAGCAGCCGGTCGATTTCGGCGAGCCCCTCGCGCCCGCGCTCAGTGGTGTCGAGCTGTTTGCGCACGCGGTCGGTGTCGGTGGCCGTCACATCGCCCACGAGCTCCTCGGCGACGCGGGCTTCAAGACCCCGGTCGACGAGCTCGGCCACCACCGCGTCGGCGGGCAGCTTGTCGAGCTTGTCGAGCGTGCCGAGCACGGCCGTGCCGCGCTCCTCGCCGATGCCGTACGCCTCCAGGAGCCCGTGCAGGGCCTTGCGGCTGTTCACCAGCACCCGGAAGTCGGTGACGCCCAGCGCCTCCAGCCCGTCGTGGATAGCCCACAGGATCTCGGCGTCCGCGAGCGGCGAGGACGAGCCCACCGTGTCGATGTCGCACTGGGTGAACTCACGGAACCGGCCCTTCGCGGGACGGTCGGCCCGCCAGACGGGGCCGATCGCGTAGCGCTTGTAGGGCGAGGGCAGCTGGCTTCCGTAGGTGCCGACGACCCGCGCGAGCGGCACGGTGTGGTCGTAGCGCAGCGCGAGGTCGGCCTCACCCGTCGCCTCGTGCACACCGCGCTTGAGGATCTTGAAGATCAGCGCGCTGGCCTCGTCGCCGAGCTTGCCGGTGAAGACCTCGAGCCGCTCGAACGCCGGGGTCTCCAGCGGGTCGAACCCGTAATGCTCGAACACACCCGACACGGTGTCGAACGCGGCCTTGCGGCGACGAACGTCGTCCGCGAGGAAGTCCCGGGTGCCTGAGGGTGGCTCGGCGGCCTTCGCCATGGTTGTCGTGTCCTCCGCTGTCGTTGACTCGGGCCCCATTGTCCCGCGTCGGCCTTCACCCGGCGCGTCACCCCTCGACCCGACGACGAGAGACGGCCGACGTATAGGTCGTTATACGTCGGCCGTCCCGCCGCGGTCAGCGACCGAAACCCGCCGTCAGCCCGCTCACGAGCTGCCGCCGGCCGAGGATGTACAGCGCGAGCACCGGCAGCGTCGACAGCACCACCGCCGCCAGCACCGCGGGGATGTTCACCGTGAACTGCCCCTGGAAGCTCCACAACGCCAACGGCAGCACCCGCTGGTCGGCGCTCTGCGTGAGGATCAGCGGGAACAGGAAGCCGTTCCACACCTGCAGCGCGTCGTACACGGCCACGGTCACCACCGCGGGCCGCGTCAGCGGCAGCACCAGGTTCCACACCACCCGCCAGTGCCCCGCGCCGTCCATGCGCATCGACTCGAAGAGCTCGTTCGGCACGTCGCGCAGGAAGTTCGCGAGGATCACCACGCTGAGCGGGATCGCGAACGCGGCCGACGGCAGGATGATCGCCAGCAGCGTGTCGTAGAGGCGGGCCTGCGTGATGAGGTAGTAGACCGGGATGATCGTGGCCTGCAACGGGATGGCGAGCCCGAGCAGGAACGACCGGTAGGTCAGCCGGGCGAGCCTGCCGTTCGCCCGCACCACGTAGTACGCCGCCAGCAGCGACACGCTCACGGTGATCGCCACCGTCACGACCGTCACGAGCACGCTGTTGCCCAGGTACCGGAGGAAGTCGTTCTCCAGCACCAGCCGGTAGCTGTCGAGGGTCGGGTTCTCGGGCGGCACCAGCGGGTTCGCCGAGAAGAAGCCCTCCTGGTCGCGCAGGCTGGTGATCACCACGTAGTAGACGGGCACCAGCACGACGGCCAGCCACGCGAAGCCCGCGAGTCCGCCGAGGACGTTGGGCCTGCGACGGACCGCCGACCGTCGTCCCACACCGAGCACCATCACGCCCCCTCCAACTGGCTGCCGCGGCGGAAGTTCGCCCAGCGGGACAACCCGAGCGCCAGGGCGAGCCCGGTGAACACCAGCAGCACGGCGAGCGCGCTGGCCTTGCCCATCTCGTCGCTGGAGAACCCGGTGAGATACATGTGCAGGGGCAGCATCCGCGTCGCCTCGCCGGGACCGCCACCGGTCAGCACGAACACGAGGTCGAAGTACGTCAGCGAGCCCACCATCATCAACGTCGACGACGTGATGATGGTGTAGCGGAGTTGGGGCAGCGTGATGTGGAAGAACTGCCGCACCGGGCCCGCGCCGTCGAGCTGCGCCGCCTCGTACAGCGACGCCGGGATCTGCCGCACGCCCGCCTGGTAGAGCAGCGTGTGGAACGGCACGAACTGCCACGCGATCACGAACACGACGACGTAGAGCGCGAGGTCGGCGTCGCCGAGCCAGTCCTGCGCGAGCGACTGGGCGTTGAACGCGAGGCTCATGCCGAAGTTGGGGTCGAGCAGGGCCTTGAACGCGATGGCGATGGCCGCCGACGACAGCAGCATCGGCAGGAAGTACAGCACCCCCAGCAGCGCCCGGTAGCGGCCGCGCCCGGCCACGAGAACGCCGAGCAGCAACGAGATCGGTGTCTGCACCAGCCAGCTGAACACCATGATCTGCAGCGACAGCCACACGGCGTTCCAGGTGGACGGATCGGTGAGTACGTCCGACCAGTTGTCGAAACCGGCCCACGTCATGGCGGAGATGCCGTCCCAGTACACGAGGCTGAGCGCCACCACGCCCACCAGCGGCACCAGCGCGAATACCCCGAAGAACGCGAGCGCGGGCGCCGCCATCAGCGGCGACGGCCCGGCGCGGCGCGTGGCCGCGCCGGGGACGGAGTCGCGGGAAGCGGACACGGTCGTCACTTCTGTTCGATCGTGGCGTCCATGGCGGAGCAGAACTGCTCCGGCGACAACTGCCCGGTGAACAACTGTTCGAGGTTGCTCAACAGGGCGTCGGCCTGCTTCGGGGTCAGGGCCTGGTCCCAGGAGAGCTCGAAGTTGTCGGCGTCGGCGGCCAGCTCGTAGACGAACGTCAGGTAGTCCGGCGCGTCGGTGTCGGCGAGCCTGTCCTCGACCCCCTTGAGGGGCGGCACGGACCCGTTGTCGAGTAACGTGCCGACGTAGTCGTCGTCCATGAGCCCGCGCGTCAGGTACTCCGCCGCGGCCTTCCGCTCCGACTCGGAGGCTTCCGCACTGACGGCCCAGTAGTTGGCCGGGTTGCCGACGATGTTGCCGGGATCGCCCTCTCCACCGTCCACAGTGGGGAACGTCGTGTAGCCGAGGTGGCCGTCGGCGATGAACTGGGGCGCGGAGTCCATGATGCTCGGGTAGGCCCACGAGCCCATCAGATACATGGCGGCCTTGTCGGTGTAGAGGAGGGCCGCGTCGGCACCGCTGTCGGCCGCGATCGAGTTGAAGCCGTGCACGAACCCGCCCGCATCGACGAGTTCGCGGATCAGCTCGCCCGCCTGCTGCACGGCCGGATGCGACCACGCGCCGGGCTCGTTCGCCTCGATCGCGTCGAACACCTCGGGGCCACCGATGCGGTCGACGAGGTACTCCAGCCACATCAGCTGCGGCCACCGGCTCTGGCCGCCCATCGCGAACGGCGCGATGCCCTCGTCCTTGAAACGCGGGACGAGGTCCATCAGCTCGTCCCATGTCTTCGGCGGCTCCGCACCGATCCGGTCGAAGAGTTTCGTGTTGTAGTACAGCAGCACCGGCTGCATGCCGTTGTTCGGCAGCGCGTACGTCGTGCCCGCGACGGCCCCGGTGTCCAGCACCGAAGGCAGGAACCGGTCGGTGAGCTCCGCCTCGTCGCCCACGACCTCGGAGAGCGGCAGGACCTTGTCCGCGTCGACCCACTCCCGGAGCGTGCCGCCACCCCAGCCGAAGATGAGGGTGGGAGCACCGCCCGCTCCGATCGACGTGCGGATCTTCTGCTTGTAGGCGTCGTTGGCGAAGAACTCGACGTCGATGGCGTGGTCGGGGTTGCCGGAGTTCCAGGACTCCAGGGAACTGCGAATGGTCTGCTCGTCGCCGCCCGTGAGCGCCCACGCATTCGCTCCCGAGCCCTGACTCGGCCCGCTCGTACCGCAGGCGGCGGTCAGGGTGAGCACCGCGGCCGTGCCCGCCGCAAGCAGTGCCGTGCGTCTCTTACCCAGTGCCATGACGCGCCTTCCTCGTCGAAGGATCCGAAACATTTCGGAAAACACTTTGGTGTGGATACGCACCATAGAAGCGCCGCAATTCCAGGTCAAGAGTCGACTTCGCGGCTATTTCGGATAGGATGGAACCGAAAGTTTTCGGAAAAACCAACTCGGAGGTTGCGGTGCCGAACGGCTCCAGCGCTCCACGACGGGCGACGCTGGCGATGGTGGCCGACGCCGCGGGCGTGTCACCGCCGACGGCGTCCAAGGTGCTCAACGGTCGCGGCGACGTGGCGGCGGCGACGCGAGCCAAGGTCGAGCAGGCCGCGCGCGAGCTGGGTTACACCTCCCCGGCCGGCAGACGCGCCGCCGTCGCAACCCGGATCGTGGATCTCATGTTCGACGACCTCGTCAGCCCCTACTCGCTGGAGGTGCTGAGCGGGGTCACCGAGGCGGGCACCGAAGCGGGCGTGGACGTCGTCGTCAACCGACTGCACGCCGCCGACGCCGCGGGAGCACAGTCCAATCCGGACGCCTGGGTGAAAGGGCTGAAAGCCGCAGGCCGCGAGGGCGTCATCATCGTCACCTCCGAACTCACCGAGGAGCAGGTCGACGCCTTCGACCGCGCCGGCCTGCCGCTCGTGGTGATCGACCCGCTCAACCTCCCGCGCGTCGACGTGACCAGTGTGGGTGCCACGAACTTCTCCGGTGGGCTCTCCGCCACCGAGCATCTGCTGTCGCTCGGTCACCGCAGGATCGGCTTCGCGGGCGGACCGACACGGGCGGCGTGCGGCCAGGCCCGCCTGCACGGTTACCGCGCGGCACTGGAGAAGGCCGGGGTCACCGTGGCGCCGGAGCTGACCCTGCACGGGGCGTTCAGCTACCCCGCCGGGCTGGAGATGGGCAGCCGCCTGCTCGACTCGCCCGAACCCCCGACCGCCGTGTTCGCCGCCAGCGACACCACCGCGCTCGGCGTCATCGAGGCGGCCCGGCGACGCGGCCTGCGCGTGCCCGACGACCTCAGCGTGGTCGGGTTCGACGACACCATCCTGGCCACCCTCGCCACCCCCGCGCTCACCGTGGTGCGCCAGCCGCTGCCCGACATGGGCCGGGTCGCGCTGCGCACGCTGCTGCGCCTGGCCGCGGGCGAAACCCTGGATTCCCACCACGTCGAGCTGGCGACCCATCTCGTCGTGCGTGACTCGACCGCACCCCCACGAGGAGAACCATGACCGATCAGCCCTGGCACGACCCGTCGGCCGACCCGGCCGAGCGCGCAGCAGCCCTGCTGGCCGCGATGACGTTGGAGGAGAAGGTCGCCCAGCTGGGCAGCGCGTGGCCCGGCAACGAGGAGATCAACGGCAACGTCGCCCCCATGCAGGACGTCTTCGCCCGCGGGAGCGTCTCGTTCGAACACCGGCGCAGGCACGGTCTGGGCCATCTCACCCGGGTGTTCGGCACCGCCCCGGTCGACGTGGCCGACGGCACCGCACGCGTCGTGAAGCTCCAGCGCGACATCGTGGACAACACCCGTCTGCGCGTACCCGCCATCGTGCACGAGGAGTGCCTGACCGGGTTCACCACCTACGGCGCGACGGTGTACCCGTCGCCGCTGGCGTGGGCGGCGACGTTCGACGCCGAGCTGGTGGAGACGATGGCGACGGCGATCGGGGCGGACCTGCGCCGGGTCGGCGTGCACCAGGGCCTCTCGCCGGTGCTCGACGTCGTCCGGGATCACCGCTGGGGCCGGGTCGAGGAGACCCTCGGCGAGGACCCGTACCTCGTGGGCGTACTCGCCTCCGCCTACGTGCGCGGACTCCAGAGCAAGGGTGTCATCGCCACGCTGAAGCACTTCGCCGGGTACGCCGCCTCGCGGGCGGCGCGCAACCACGCGCCGGTGTCGATCGGTCCCCGCGAGCTGCGTGACGTCGTCCTGCCGCCGTTCGAGATGGCGGTGCGGGAGGCGGGCGCCGGATCGGTCATGAACTCCTACGTCGACCTCGACGGAGTGCCCGCCGCCGCCGACACCTCGCTGCTCACCGGTGTGCTGCGCGACGAGTGGGGTTTCGAGGGCACCGTGGTGTCGGACTACTGGGCCATCGCCTTCCTCGCCACGATGCACCGCGTCGCCGACGGCGCCGCCGAGGCCGGGGCACTGGCCCTGGAGGCGGGTCTCGACGTCGAACTGCCCGACACCCTCTGCTACGGCGACGAGCTCGTCGAGCTGGTCCGGCGAGGCGAGGTCGACGAGGCGCTGGTCGATCGTGCCGCGCTGCGCGTGCTCCGGCAGAAGGCCGAGCTCGGTCTGCTCGACGCCGACTGGACGCCGGAGTCCGATGTGGACCCCTCGGTCGAGCTCGACGCCGCGGAGAACCGCGTGCTCGCGCGCCGGCTCGCCGAACGGTCGGTGGTACTGCTGGCCAACGACGGCACCCTGCCGTTGCGGCCGCAGGCTCGGCGCCTCGCACTGGTCGGACCGTGCGCCGACGACCCGCTGGCGTTCCTCGGCTGCTACTCCTACCCCAACCACGTCCTGCCGCGATACCCGGAGCTCGACCTCGGCCTCGACGTGCCCTCGCTTTCGCAGGCCCTGCGCTCGCAGTTGCCGGACGCCGAGATCACCACGCTCGAAGGCTGCGGCGTCAACGACGACGACCGCTCGCGCTTCGCCGAGGCCGTGGCCGCCGCCCGGGAGGCCGACGTGTGCCTCGCCGTGGTGGGCGACCGGGCGGGCATGTTCGGCGAGGGCACGTCCGGGGAGGGATGCGACGCTCCGGATCTGCGCCTGCCCGGCGTGCAGGACGAGCTGCTCTCCGCGCTGCTCGACACCGGAGTGCCCGTGGTGATCGTGGTCGTCTCCGGCCGCCCCTACGCGCTGGGCTCGCACGCCGACCGCGCCGCCGCCGTGGTGCAGGCCTTCCTTCCGGGCGAGGAGGGCGGTGCCGCGCTCGCCTCGATCCTCTCGGGTGAGACGGCGCCGTCGGGACGCCTGCCCGTGCAGGTGCCCCGCCACCCCGGCGGGCAGCCCGCCACCTACCTGCACCCGCCGCTGGGCGGCAACAGCCAGGGCATCAGCAACCTCGACCCGACGCCCGCGTTCCCGTTCGGGCACGGCCTGTCGTACACGACGTTCGACTACTCCGGTCTCACGCTGAGCGCCGACGACATCGCCACCGACGGCAGTCTCGACGTCACCGTCGACGTGCGCAACAGCGGTGAGCGCGCCGGGTCCGAGGTCGTCCAGCTGTACCTGGACGACGTGCAGGCGCAGGTGACCCGGCCGCTGCGGCAGCTGGTCGGGTTCGCTCGCGTCGACCTCGCCCCGGGACAGGCCGCCCGCGTCACCTTCACCGTGCACGCCGACCGCACGAGCTTCACCGGACGCGACCTGCGGCGCATCGTGGAACCGGGGCGCATCGACGTGCACGTCGGCCGTTCGGTGGCCGACCTGCCGTGCTCGGGGTCGTTCCGGCTGAGCGGCCCGCTCCGCGAGGTCGGCGCCGATCGCGTGCTCACGACCCCGGTGACCGTGACCACGACGGAGTAGACGACGCGCCGCCCCGGGATCCTGGAAGAGACCCCGGGGCGGCGCGGGCAGGAGCGTCGGACGGAATCCGGCCGCCTAGACCTTGCGGCCGGTCAACATGTCCCGCAGCCGGTCGACCAGTCCGGCACCGGGATCGAGGAGGCGATTGGCGGGCGGGGTGTCCGGCGCCGCCGGATGTGGACGCGTGGGCGCGATGCGCTTCGCCGCGACGATCTTCTCCCCCAGCTCGCGCAGCTCCCGCTCACTGCACGCGGCGCGCAGCTTCGGCAACAGATCCTTCTCCTCGTCCTCGACGTGGTGGCGGATCGAGCCGATCAGGTCACGCACGAGACCGTCGAACTCGGGATCGGTGGCCGCCATGCCCTCCAGGCGCTTCATCAGGCGCTCGGCCTCGGCGTGCTCCTCGATCTCGTGGTCGGCGAGCTCGTCACCGTTGTCGAGCACCCGGCGCGCGGCGGGATACATGTGCTGCTCCTCGGCGACCGAGTGCCGCACCAGCTCGGCGATCACGTGGTCGACGAGCTCCTTGCGCCGCTGCGGGTCGACACCGGGCCGTTCCAACTCCGCGAACACCCGCTCCACCTCGCGGTGGTCCTGGGTGATCACGCCGATCAGATCCTGTTCGGACGTTGTCGCCATCGGGAAGTCCCTTCGCCGTCACGGTGTGCGTCGAACCGCGTACTACCGGCATGTGCCGAGACGCAAACGACGCCGGGGACCACGCGGACGGTGCCTCGGGGGACCGGCCCGCCGAGGCGAGCGCGAACTATCCTGACGTGCAGCGCGTGTCCCGCCACTCGACGACGAGTCCCCGGGAACGCACGTGCCGCGTTCGAACGGACACGGTGGGTCTCCGCAGCCCGTCGTGGCGCCCGTACTGTGCCGCAACTCTCACGTCCACCCGACCACCGTGTGAGACGACTTTCCCAGTGATCCTCGTTGGGCACACCCTGGAAAGCGCCGCGCGCACGACGCAACCCGCCGAGGCGCGCGCCGGAGCATCCCAGGAAGGTAACGATGGCAGACACACCCCACAGCGACAACACGCCCGACAAGCCCTCCGAGGTCGGGCTTCCCGAACGGCCTCGCCGCTCGAAAGGCCCGTTCATCGCCCTCGGCGTCGTGCTGGTCGCCGCGCTGGTGGCCATCACCGTCGTCCTGACGGGCGGCGAGTCCGACGACTCCGCGAGCGGCAACACCACCATCCGCATCGGGACGACCGAGTCCGGCTCCGACTACTGGAAGCCGTTCAAGCGGCTCGCCGCGGACGAGGGCATCACGATCGAGACCGTGAACTTCAGCGACTACAACCAGCCGAACCCGGCGCTGTCGCAGGGGCAGACGGATCTCAACCTGTTCCAGCACGTCCTGTTCCTCGCCAACTACAACGTGTCCAACGAGGACGATCTGACGCCGGTCGGCTCCACCTACGTGGTGCCGCTGTCGCTGTACTCCAACAAGCACAACGCCGTCGAGGAGATCCCCGAGGGCGGCAGCGTCGCGATCCCGAAGGACCCGACCAACCAGGCCAGGGCGCTGCTCGTGCTGCAGGACGCGGGCCTGATCAGCCTCAAGAACGGCGGCAGCGTGCTGTCGACCCCCGCGGAGATCGACCGCGCCGCGTCGAAGGTCGAGGTGACCCTCGTGGACGCCGCGCAGACCGTGGCCGTGCTGGACTCCGTGGACGCCTCGATCGTCAACAACGGCTTCGCCATGGACGCCGGCCTCGACCCGAGCAAGGCGTTGTTCTCGGACGATCCGCGCAGCGACGCCGCCGAGCCCTACATCAACATCGTCGCCGCGCGAGCCGAGGACAAGGACGACCCGACGTACCGCCGCGTCGTCGAGCTGTTCCACCACCCCGAGGTGCAGGAGGCTCTCCAGGCCGAGTCGCGGGGCACGTCCGTTCCGGTGAAGCGTGAGCAGTCGGAGCTCGAGGACATCCACACCGAACTGCAGGAGACCGTGCGGACGGCACAGCGATGAGCGGCGGGCCGCTGATCGAACTGCGTGACGTCACCAAGGTCTTCGAATCGTCCGGGCGCCGCGCTGTCACCGCGCTCGACGGCATCGACCTCAGCGTGGAGGCTGGTGACGTGTTCGCGATCATCGGCTACTCGGGCGCGGGCAAGAGCACGCTCGTGCGCCTGATCAACGCGCTGGAGCGCGTCACGAGCGGCCAGGTGATCGTCGACGGCACCGACCTCACGAGGCTGAGTGAACGCAAGCTGCGGGAGGTGCGCCGCGGGATCGGCATGATCTTCCAGCAGTTCAACCTGCTGCGTTCGCGCACCGTGTTCGGCAATGTCGCGTACCCGCTCAAGATCGCGGGCTGGGCGAAGCCCGACATCGAGAAGCGGGTCGCGGAACTGCTGAACTTCGTCGGCATCGTCGACAAGGCGTGGCACTACCCCGACCAGCTGTCGGGCGGGCAGAAGCAGCGCGTCGGCATCGCCCGCGCGCTCGCGACCAACCCGAAGATCCTGCTGGCCGACGAGTCGACCAGCGCGCTGGACCCGGAGACCACGTCCGACGTGCTGCGCCTGCTGAAGCGGGTCAACCGCGAACTCGGCGTCACGATCGTGGTGATCACCCACGAGATGGAGGTCGTGCGCGAGATCGCCGACCGGGTGGCCGTGCTCGACTCGGGACGGATCATCGAACAGGGCACGGTGCTCGACGTGTTCGCCGACCCGCAACACCCGACCACGCGTCGCTTCGTGGAGACGGTCCTGCGCGACCAGCCGCGCGGCACGAACCTGGAACGCCTCCGCGCCCGGCACCGCGGCCGGCTCGTCACCGCCCGCGTGCGCGACGACCGCAACATCGGCGCGGTGCTGTCGAGCGCGCAGGCCCGGCACGCGGTGAGCTTCGAGATCGTCTACGGCGGCATCAAGGAACTCGGGGGCCAGTCGTTCGGCGGGCTGACGCTGGAACTGATCGGTGAGGACGCGAACGTGGACGCGTTGGTCGCCGAACTGCGCGCGGTGACCGACGTGCAGGAGGTGGCATCGTGAACACCGACTGGGAGACGCTGGAGCCGGTGCTCTGGGACTCCATCGGCCAGACACTGTGGATGGTGGCGGCCACGCTCGTCGTGGGTGGGCTGCTCGGACTCGTGCTCGGCGTCCTCCTCTACACGACCCGGCCCGGTGGCCTGCTGGCCAACCGCCCCGTGTACACGATCCTCAACGTCGCGGTGAACATCATCCGGCCGATCCCGTTCATCATCTTCATCACGGCGATCGGACCGCTCACGATCAAGGTGGTGGGCACCCAGCTGGGCACGACGGCGGCGACGTTCGCGCTGATCGTGGCGGCGACCTTCGGCATCTCGCGCATCGTGGAGCAGAACCTGGTCACCATCGACCCGGGCGTGATCGAGGCGGCGCGCGCGATGGGCGCGAGTCCGATGCGCATCATCACCACGCTGCTGGTGCCCGAAGCCCTGGGGCCGTTGATCCTCGGCTACACCTTCGTCTTCGTGGCGGTCGTCGACATGACGGCGGTCGCGGGCGCGGTCGGTGGCGGCGGTCTGGGCGACTTCGCCATCACCTACGGCTACCAGCAGTTCAACTGGACGGTCACGGCGGTCGCCGTGGTGCTCATGATCGTCCTGGTGCAGGCGGTGCAGTTCCTGGGCAACTGGCTGGCCCGCAAGGCGTTGCGCCACTGACGCGCCGTCGGCTCGTGGGGGTGTGTAAAGCTCCCACGAGCCGACGCGAGCGGGGAACGACTCCCGCTCAGCGGGGAGCCGCGCCGGGCAGGTGTGCGCTGAACCAGGCGGAAACCTCCTCGACCGCGCGCGGGTAACGCCGCAGGTCGACCGCGAACTCCTCCGCGGGCGGTGTGGTGCTCAGCTCTGCTGCCCGGTGATCAGGTTCACGGCCCGCTGACGCGCGTCCTCCCCCACCTCCGGCACCGCGTACTCCCGGCGCCGAATGTGCGCGAGAAGCTCCGGATCCGGCGCGATGTCGTGCTCCCGCAGGTAATACGCCACCGCACCCGGCCACACCCACGAACCATCCGTACGGAACGTCAACGGCACCGACGGCGCACGCCCCGGATCGAACGCATCCGTGTCATAACTACGCGCCGCCAACACCACCGGAGCACCACCCAAATACTCGAGCACCCGATCCTTTTCCACCGCATCCAACGGCGCCCGATTCACCACCGGCCGACCATCACCACCGAACCCGTCGTAGACCTTCGCCGTGCGCAGCTCCGCCGCCGCGCCCGGTGCGGGGGTCGCCGTGGCCCGGCCGGCTCCTGTCGAGGAGGCGAGCCCGGCACGCTGCCGCAGCCACGCGGGCAGGTGGGCGTCGTCGCGCGGATACATCCGCAACTCGTCCTGGAAGCCGACAGGAGGCGGGTTCCGCCGCCAACGCGGCTGGGTGTGGTGGGCGAAGTCCGCGTACACGACGCCCGGCGGGTCGACGGTCAGCATGGCACTCAACCACGTCCCCCGCCCCGGCACGTACATGCCGGCACGCAGTCGTCCGAGCAGGCTGACGACCTCGGCCGGAGGGCGCACGGGCGACGGTGAGCCGTCCGCACCGAACGCCAAGAGATCGACTTCCACGTGCTTGCCGACACTGCGGTACTCGCACAGCAGCTGAGTCCACCCGGCCGGGGCGATCTCGGCGAGCAACGCCCCGACCCGGTTCACCACCTCGTCACGGTGCCCATCGTCCATCGACGCCGATGCGTTCGTCATGGCTCTGTCACTCCTTCGCGATCACGACCGCGGTGAAGGCAGCGGGAGGGTGGCACGGATCGCCGTAGTGCGAGCGCACGATGCTGTTCGAGCCCAGGCATCACTCGGTGTTCTCACCAGCCACGCTCGACGGACGAGTGGTCGCCTCCGGTACTTCTTCCAGGGCCCCGGACGCGAGCAGGTCGCCTACCGGTCGTTCGAGCACGTATGCGGTCCCGCCGCCGATCTGGTCGTGCCACGGCACGACCTGACCCATGATGGCACGGAGCGAGCGCACGGCCCGGAAGACGTGGTACTCACCGTGCACGTCGTCGGCGGGCTGTGACCGATGCGTGAACTCGGTGCGCGCCGCGAACACTGTGTTGCCCGCGAGGTCGCCGTAACGGTCGAGTTCAGTGCCCGGCGACACGGTGACCAGACGCTTCCCTCCGTAGTAGTTCAGGCCGCGATCTCCACCCAGCGGCTGGATCGGCCATTCCTCCGTCGGGCGCCTGGCATCCGGAGGGAGTTCGCCGCGGAAGGCGTCCCTGTGCAGGGACAGGTGTCCCACGAAGTAGCGCGCGGCCTGCTCGGCGGCGGGAAAATCCGCCCGTGCCAGCTGTTCTTCCCCGAGAGCGAGGAACACCGCCCAACGGGAGCCCTCACGCACCAGGCACCAAGCACCGTCGGCGACCTCGCCGACGCGGTAGTACCGCGGGTCCAGGTCGAGTTCGGCCGCCGCGCTCTCGGCTCGGCGTAACGCCGCGTCGGAGCTTGTGCCGTCCTCGAGAGTCGCGAGCACGGTCCTGCTGAGCCGGTCGGCGATCCAGTCCGGCACCATACCGTCGTCACGGGGATACAGCACCAGCTCCCGGACGAAAGCGTCGAGCGGCGGCTCACCGTCCCAGTCGGGTTCGTCGTCCCAGCGGTACCTGACGTCGATGTGTCCGTCGAGCGCGACGGTGCCCGACAGCTCGAACCAGGTTCCGCGCCCCTCCTGGTACATCAACTGCCGAAGCCGTCCCAGGTACTGGGTGAGGACAGCGGGCGGTGTCCACAGATAGAGGTTGCCGTCGGTCGCACGCCGCAACATCACGACCAGTTCGGTGTGGTCGCCCAGCGCACGATAGGTGACCATGGCTCCGGACCAGTCGGTCGGTGCGAAGTGAGCCACCACCGCGCCGATTCCGCCGAGTACCTTCTCCTCATCGGCGCCGTTCAGAGCGGCCGTCGGGAGCGTCACGTCAGTCATCGATTTCGTCCCCCTCGTCCGGCTCGGCGAGCTTCACCCTCAACCAGTCGGGCATGTGCTCGTCGTCTCGGGGGAACGCGTCGAGGTCCGCCCGCCAGCTCGATGCGGGTAACCGAGGTTCCCACAACGGGTCCCAGTCCAAGTTGTAGGTCAGGTTCATCCGCCCCGGCGGTTCGAGCAACCATCGAGCCGAGAACCACGTTCCCCTCCCTGCCCGGTACATCGTCTGTCGCAGTTGCAACACCGGATCGAGGATGGCCTCGGGCAACGGCACGACCGGCGAAGTGCCGTCGGAGAGCAGCACCGTGAGCGCAAGGTCGTGCGCCTCGGACACGACCTTGCACATCAGATCGATCCGCAGCCAGTCACCGTCGACGGCGTCGAGCAGCATGAACCCAACTCGCCGAGTCAAATCTCGTTCCGTGGCCTCGCTTGCAGTCACGTCATCGACTTCCTCGTCCGCATCGTCGCTCACTGCTCCGCCTCACCGCTCTCATGGCTGCCCGGATGGTGGTTGCGCACTGGCCGGGTTGTTCGGGAAGCTCCGAATACGCACGGTCCGCTTACCGTCCACTTCCTCGACCCATCGTACTTGCAGCTCGTGCGGAACCCGGCTGCCGTCGCGCAGAGCGAAGACCTCCATTTGCTTGATCGACGTACCGTCCCGCTGCAGGAAGCGAATCAAGTCGTCCTCAAAGGACCGCCAATGCATGCCGTCGAGATCGAGCTGAGCATTCTGCACCCGCCATTGGGCAACCATGTTGATCAGCTCGCCCGGACCACTCAGTTGATTGGCGTACATGTGACCGCCGTCGTACTTGTTGCGCATCTTGCCGGTGTCTGTGCCATCGGCCTTGATGAACGGCTCCTTGCCATCGATACCACCCGCGGTCTTCTGCGCCGTTTCGTCCTGCCGGACGAGATCGTCCCTCTTCACGACCTCCACGTCCTGGGTCGACGCAGCGACAGTATCGGTGCGATAGCCCTTGACACCGTAGGTCGGCTTCACCTCCGGCCCTGTCTCGTACACGTACCGGCCATCGTCCACGCTGTAGACGACGCGAGGAGCCGGTTTGTTCAGATCCGGGTGATGCGGCCGATAGGTCTCCGCGACGGCGATCTCACTGTTCTTGTCCGTCCAGTACACCGCGCGAGTCTTCTTGACAGTGCCGTCACGGTCCTCGTACTCGCTTTCGACGACATACTGCCGGTTCGGCTTGAGCTCTCGCCCGTCGAAGAAATTCTCGTTCCTGCCGAGCTCGACTGTCTCGCGTTCGGCCGTTCGGAACAGATCCCGTTCACTGTCGGGCAGGTCCACGTCGTCGGGCGGCGAGTTCGGATCGAACCTCTGGCGTAGGCGGACCACCGGGGTACGAACCGAGGGGTCCTCGGCAAGGCGGTGAAGAGCATCGAAGTCCGGGTTGATGCGCATCAGCCGACCGGAGTCGACCTCCGCCCAGCGCACTCTCCCCTCGCCATCGGTGTAGAACCGGCCGCGGTACACGCCCTTCGTATCGTGTACCTCGTATTCGCGGTATGGCTCGAGTTTTTTCGTCGTCACGAACGGCTGGTTCGGCTTCGGAGGCTTCGGAGGCCCCGGTGGGATGGCGACGCGGTGGTCGTCCGGGTAATCCGGGCGCTCGAATGTGACGGCAGGTTCAGGCAGGCCATCGGCGTCCGTGCGAAAGACTTGGTGCTGTCCCTCGATTTCCACCCGGAACGTCGTGTCCGCGGGCGGATGCGCCACATCAGGATTCGGTACGTAGGCCTTGTTGTCGCTTCCGTCCCTGTTCCTCGGAGGCACGTTGTCGACGGACGTGTCGATGTGGGTGACCCGTCCTTGGTCGTTGGTGTGATAGGTGCCGCGCAGCGTGCCGTCGTCGTTGTACACCTCGTACGAGGTGTTGCCTTCGAGTTTCCGGTTTCCGGGGAACGGCTCGTTGCGCCCCGGTGGCCGGATGCCGTTCGCCTCCCCTTCGGCGACCCGGTCCGGCCGGTTGTCTGCCGGCGGATCGAAATCTCTCACGGCTTGCGGCGTCTCTCGCCTCCTCCGGCTGTACTCGTCGTGGCGAAGCTGTGCCTCCTGCTGTCGTGACTTCGGGTTGCGATTGGGGTGATCACTGTCAGGGTCAGCGGGCTGATCCGACCCGGTCCGCCGGCTCGGCACGTCGGGATCGGGAGGACCGTCGTCGCTCCCTCGCGCACGCGAGGTCTCCGTATCGACGTCGCGTTTGCCGTAATCCGGCGTGTCGGGGGTGAAGCCGTCGTCGCTCGCGCGGGTCGTGGAGCCGTCGGGGCGGTGGCTGGACCACTCGCCGTTCGGCGGGATCTTCGGGCGCGGCTTGCCGTCCGGGCCGATCTCGTAGTCGGAGCTGAAGACGTTGCCGTTCGAGTCGGTCCAGGCGGGCTTGTTCGGCGCCAGTACCTCGGTGTCGAGTTCCCTCGACAGGCGGTGGGCGAAGTCGTTCGAGCTCGCGTCGCAGCCGATGAGCCGGATCGGGCGTCCGTCGTAGTCGCCGTTGCGGCGCAGGATGTCGGCGAACTCCTCCGGCGAGTACTCCCGGTTGCCGATGCGGGCGTTGCCGTCCGGCGTGACGTGCACGTCGACCGTGTAGCGGCCGTCCGGGTCGGGCTTGACGCGGTGCGGGAGGTCTCCCATCTCCGGGTCTCCCCGGTGGAACGACGTGCCCGCCGGGGTGCGCTCGGCGTGCCGCTGGTTGACCTCCTCGGGAGTCGGCCGATCGTCATGGCCGTGCGGGTCCCGGCCGTCGGGGGCGCGGTTGTCCGGATCACGCCGGTCGGGGTCGTGCCGGTCGTCGGGGCGCGCATCGCGGTCGTCCGGCCGGGAGTCGTGATCCCGTGGCCGCCCGTCGGAGTCGTGGTCCGGGCGCTGCGGCGGACGTCGGCCGGGGTCGCCGTTGCCCCGGTGCGGAGCCGGTCCGTGCGGC
>NZ_CM001466.1:1153411-1186647 GCF_000231055.2 Saccharomonospora azurea NA-128
GGGACGTCGGCGTGGGGCCTCGCTCCCGGGCTGCCGGGGGTGCCGGTCCAGCCGCGCGGGGAACCGCCTCGGCCACCGGGCGTGCTACCCCCCGGCGAGGTCCCGCCCCCGTGAGGCGCCGACCCACCCGCCATCGGCTGGGGCGAGTTCGGTGTGGACGGACCAGCGTCGGGAGTTCGTTGCGGCGTCGGGGAGAACCCGTCCGTCCTCGGCGCGGTCGGCGTCGCCGAGGGAGACGACGGCGACGTCGCCAGCCCACTCGTCGTGGTGCTGTCGGTGTGCTGCGGACCGCTCGGCCGAGGCGCTCCCGCATCCGTGTGCGCCGGAGCGGGCGACGGGTGACTCGGTGTGTGCGGCGGTGTGGCGCCCGGCGAGTGCTGCGGCGCCGGACCGTCCGTACGCGGCGACCCGCCTGCGTCGGGGCCGCCCGGGCTGCTCGGCGTCGAGTGACCCGGCGTGGACGGCACCGACCGATCGCCCGGACCCGAGTGCGGAGCCGAGGAGTCGGGTGACGGGCTGGACGACGTCGGGTGCGCGGGAGGCGAATGGGGCGCCGAGCTCGGCGGCGAGGACGGGTCGGGAGACGAGGACGGCGAGTGACCCGTGCTCTGAGGCGACGGCGACGAGCTCGGCGAGTTCCCGGTGCTCTGGTAGTCGCTCGTCGGGCGGCCACTTCCTCCCCCCGCTGACTCGTCCACACCTGCGGTGTTGGGCGTGTCACTGCGCAGTGTGCTCGGCGTGCCGCCGTCCGCACCGCGCGGCCCGCCCGACGACCCGGGTGAGGCCGACGGAGAACCGGAGTCCCCGGTGTTGCCGCGAGGCGACGGGGAGTCCGACGTCGGCCGAGGAGTCGAGTCGCCATCCGTTCCGGTGTCGTTCGAGCTGCTGTCCGGACCTCGTCCCGACGAGCTTCCGTCCCCACTGGACGGTCGATCGCTGCGAGGCGTGGTGTTGCTCGGGGTTCCCTCTCCGCCGGAGTCCGGACCATCACCCGAGCTGTCGCCTCCGCGGGAGCCGGAATCGCCGGAGTCACCGTCCGAGCCGGAGCGTCCCGATCCTCCGTCCGAACCGGACCCGCCGTTCGAACCACCCCCGCTGCTTCCACTGCCGCCGAGGTCCGGCCCGTCACCACCGCGTCCGAGTCGCTGGACGAACCCACCGTCGATGATGTTCTTCGTGTCGATGACGTCCAGGCCGGTGAACTTGCCGACGATCTTGCCGCAGACCTTCATGATCGAACCGAAGACGTCGGCGAGCTTGCCCAGCAGCGGCGAGACCCTGCGGATGCTGTCGGTGAGCTTCTTCAGCAGGTCGGCGATCTTGGTGGCCCACTTCCCGATCGCGGCGACCGCCTGCGCCACCACGACCGGGGTGCCGAAACCGAGCGAGAACACCGTCTCCAGGACCCAGGAGATGAGCTTGCCGACGAGGTCGGCGATGAGGTCGCGCACCGTCTCCCTGACGAACGCCACGACCTCGCCGAAGATCATCACCACGATGCTGATGGCGTTGGCGGTGGTGGCCGCGCCCGCGAGGGACTCCTCCTGCTCCTTGCACGAGGCGCGGTAGGCGTCGGCGGCCTCGCCCGTCCACCCGGTGGTGCCGTTCTTCACCGCGTTCGCGAAGGTCACCTGGGTCTCCTCCAGGTGCGACGCGACGTTGGCCCACGTCTCGGAGTACGACTGGATCACCGGTGGATCCCCGCACACCGAGTCGAGCATGTCCTTCAGCGGCTGGATGTGTTCCATCAGGAACGACGCCACCGACGACATCAACCAGCCGAACGGGTCGATCGCGGCGGCGGCCCCCTCCGCCGCGAGCCCGAGGACGCCCAGGCCGCCCTCGATCCAGTTGCCGTCCTTGATGCCGTTGAAGGCGTCCATGGCCGACTCGGCGATGCCGATGCCCTGCATCCACCCGTAGTCGCCGTTGCCGGACGTCAGCGGGCCGGGCCCGTCACCGTCCTGCGGCGTGTCGGCGACGAGCGAGTTCCCCTCAGACACCGGTGCCTCCCAGTGCGTCGCGGACGTCCTCGTCCGCGGCCTGGTACTGCCTCGCGGCCGAGCGCACCTTGTCCGCCGTGGCCTGCATGGCCTTCACCGAGTCGCTCAACGCGTCGATGCCGTACTGCTCGACCGGGTCCAGCAGCATCCGGAACGGCTGGCACAGGATTCCGTAGGCGTCGGTGGGCATGCTCACCTGGCGCGCCGCGTCGAGCGCCTGCGACAGCTGGTCGACGACGCCGTCGAGCTGCGTCGCATGTGCTTCGAGGTCCGCCCCGACCTCAAAACCCCCGTGGGACATCGGAGAACTCCTGTGGTCGCGTGGAGTGGATCAGGAAAGGATGGAGCGCCCGCCGAAGTCGTCCTCGTCGTCCTCGGGAGGCCGTCGACGCGCGGTCGGCCGGGGCTGCGGCGGGGGCGGGGGCGCCGCCTCGTCCGCCTCGTCCTCGGGACCGAACTGCAACTCGCGGTCGTTCTCGGGAGCCGGGGTCTCGGTGTCCTCGGGGGGTTCGGGGAAGGTCTTGCGCGCCTCGTCGAACACCTTGGCAGCGGTCTGGTCCTCCGTGCCCACGGTGTCGGCCATCGTCTGCTGAAGCAGCTCGGGGATGCGTGCCTGCGCGGCCTGGACGGTGCGCATGATCTGGGCGGACAGCTCGCCCATCCGCTTGTTCTGCGCGGAGTCGGAGATCGTCAGGCCCGTGAGCAGGCCCTTCGAGTTGATCGTCACCTCGACCGTGTTGTCGGGCGAGCGCTCGGTGACCGAGATCTCCTGCACGCGCGCCGCCATCGCCTGGTAGCGCTGCGCCTGCTCCTGGATCTTCCTGGTCCAGTCGTCGATCATGCGATCGCTCGCGTCCACGCCGTCCGCCATCGGACCTACCTCCCCCAGTACCGCCGCTCGTGTCCTTGTTGACGCACACCGGAGCCCGCCGGTTCCCGCGGCGTGCAAGTGGAACGATCATGCCAGGTCCGGAACCCGAAAGGGAGAGGTGAAGCCGGCGGTCCAGTCCCGTGGGCTGCTATCAATGTCGGAGTCGTGTCGGGCGAGCGCGACGAATCGGGTGAGGGGGCGTGATGACGTCAGCACGACGCCGGAGGCCGACCGGGTTGTCCCGGTCGCTGTTCCGGCTGCCGATCCACGTCTTCCGGCTCCGGCTGGGCTGGCTGTTCCTGGGCCGGCTGCTGTTGCTGCACCACACGGGACGCCGCTCCGGAATGCGGCGGAGCACCGTGCTCGAAGTGGTCGCTCGGGACGGCGAGTCCTACGTCGTCGCCTCGGGCTTCGGCCCGCGCTCCGACTGGTACCGCAACGTCCTGGCCGATCCCGAGGTGAGCATCGTCGTGCGCACCACCGCGATCGCCGCTGTCGCGCGACCCCTCCCTCCCGAGGAGGCAGAGGAGTTCATGGCCGCGTACGCGAGGCGGCACCCGTGGCTGGCCCGGCAGTTGTGCAGGCGGCTCCTGGGTTTCGCCGTCGACGGCGGTGAGGAGAGCTTCCGCGAGGTCGGTCGCGGCATCCCGTTCGTGCGCCTCACGCCGACGCGGCTCAGTGCTTGAAGTACACCAGCTGGTGGCTGGTCGCCAGCAGCGCTCCGTCCGGGCTCCACAGGCGAGCGGACTGGTCGAAGTACCCGCCACCGAACACGCCCGCCCGAGCCGTGGCGAGCAGCGGCCGGTCACCCTGCGCCTCCACCGTCTCGGCGTCGGCGTGGAAGTACGTCGTCAGTGACACCGTGCCCGCGGGGACGAAGGTTCCCCGGCGGCGCAGGATGCGCGGGTAGAAGACGTCGCTCAACGCGGCGAGCGCGGGAACGTCGAGCGGACGCGAGGGTCGCTCCCGCACCCACAGCGTGGTGGTCGAGTCGGGCTGCGCTCCGGTGTCGGTGTCCGGCAACGCACCCTCGACGAAGCGCATCTCGTAGTTGCGCGCCCAGGCGACGAAGTCCGGCATCGGGCGCAGCGGCACGTCCTCGGCCGGCGGCACCGCGGGCATGGCCGCCTCGGTGTCGGACCACGTGTCCCGCCGCACGCCCGTCACGATCGTCGCCGTGGTGGTCACGACGTCGTCCTGGGTGAGCTGGACGATCCAGTGCTGGGTGGACCGGTTGGTGCGCACCGGAATCGCGGTGACGTCGAACGCCCCGTCCGCGATGGGGGCCGCGTAGTTGACCGTGAGGGAGAGGACGTCGCCGAGCCGCCGGGCGTCGTCGAGCACGGCCCGCACGAGGACCGCGGCCGTGATGCCGCCGAAGGGCCCCACCATGTTGGTGTACGCGGGGTCGGTGTGCCCGGTGACGACTCCCTCACCGCGGTCGGCGGCGGCCTCCAGCGCGACGGCGCGGTCGAACGGATGAAGGGCCTCGGAGAGGGCGGCTTCGGTCATGGGAGCTCCCGCGATGGACGTCCGGCGATTCGGTATGACAACCTACATAGCCGAGCTGCTCGGGCGCGCCAGGAGGTAACGCATGGCACAGGGCGGGCGCCGCGCCGGCGGCGCGAAGGAGGCGATGACCACCAGCGCCGTGGCGCTTCTGCGCGAGCACGGTGTCGCGGGTACCTCGTTCGCCGACGTGCTGGCCCACAGCGGCGCACCACGCGGCTCGGTGTACCACCACTTCCCGGGAGGTAAGGCGCAGTTGGTGGAGGAGGCGACACGAGCCGCCTCCGACGCCCTGACGGCGGAGATCACCCGGCTGCTGCGCGACCACGGTCCGGTGTTCGCGCTGCGTGCCGTGGTGGAGCTGTGGCGGCGGGAACTCGCGCGCGGCGACTACACGGCGGGCTGCCCCGTGGCCGCCGCGGCACTGGGCCCCGTGCCCGGTGCACGCGCCGCGGCCGGGGCCGCCCTGCGCGACTGGGAGTCCGCCGTCGCGGAATCACTCCACCGGGAGGGCGTGCCCCGGGATCGGGCGGCCACCCTCGGAACGCTTGTGGTGAGCACACTGCAGGGCGCGCTCGTGCTCGCGCGGGCGCAACGCAGTGCCGCCCCGCTCGACGCCGTCGTCACCGAGCTGGAGACGGTGTGCGGCGCCGCCCTCGACGGCGCGCGGTCCTGACCGGCTTTATCCGATCGATCTTGTCGGTCGGCGGTGACAGGATGCCCGCATGAACCCGAAAGACCCGAAATCGGTGCTCCACCACTACCTCGGCTCGGCGCGTGACGTGCTGGTGTGGAAGCTGGAGGGGCTGTCGGAGTACGACGTCCGGCGACCGCTCACGCCCACCGGCACCAACCTGCTGGGCCTGCTGAAGCACCTCACCGGTTGCGAGGTCGGCTACTTCGGCGACACGTTCGGCCGCCCCTTCCCGCACACGCTGCCGTGGCTGTCCGACGACGCCGAGGACAACGCGGACATGTGGGCGACCGCCGAGGAGTCCCGCGAGGAGATCGTCGAGCTGTACCGGCGGGCGTGCGCACACTCCGACAGCACCATCGCCGCACTCGACCTCGACGCGCCCGGTGTCGTTCCGCACTGGCCCGACGCGCGGGCCCACACCACGCTCCACGCGGTGCTGGTCCACATGCTCGCCGAGACGCAACGGCACGCGGGACACGCCGACATCGTGCGGGAACTCGTCGACGGCGCGGCGGGGCTGCGGCCGGCGGTGAGCAATCTGCCCCGACGCGACGCCGACTGGTGGAGCCGACACCGCGACAGGCTGGAGCAGGTCGCCCGGGAGGCCGGCGAGCGCTGAGCTCGGCCCCGCGCGCACCGCTCGCCGCCGTGAACGCGTGACACACTGGCGCCGACGGGCACACGCATCAGGCTGGGGGCCACGGTGCCGAGCGAGGACGACGAACTCGTACTGGTGGGGCACGGGCCGGTCGCGACCGTGTACGCGGGCGAGAGCGACGACACGGCCTTCGCGCTCAAGATCTATCCCGGCGAGGTCGACCGGCGTTCACTGCGCTCGGTGCGGGCCGAGCTCGCCACCCTCGCCGAGTTGCGCGACCGAGCCCGGATCCTCGTGGCCGACTCCGTCGAGCGGCGGCCCGGCGGAACGACCGCCCTGCGCATGGAGTTGTGCGCCCAGTCGCCGTCCGAGCTCGTCGAGGAGGCGGGGCGCAGGCCGGTGGACGAGGCCGTCGCTCTCGGCGAGGCGCCGGCGGAGACTCTCGCCGCCGCACACGACCGCGGCATCGTGCACGGTGGTGTCTCCCCCGGCAACGTGCTGTTCGAGGGCTCCGGGGACGCGCTGCTCTCCGACTTCGGCACCACGCTGCGACGCCACTTCTCCGCCGAGTCCACCCCGCACGGCGCGGTGGCGCCGGAGACGCTCCGCGACGGTGTCCTCGACCGAGGATCGGACCTCTACGGGCTCGGGGCGACGCTCTACTTCGCACTGACCGGCCACGCGCCGCACCCCCGCGTGCCGGGAGAGTCGGACGACCGCTCCGGGTTGCGCGTGCTGAAGGATCCGGTCGCCCCCTCGATCGCCCCGGCGTGCCTCCGGCTCTCGCGGACCTCGTCGCACAGCTGCTCGCGAAGGACCCGGCCGACCGCCCCGGCAGTTTGACTCCATTACAGACGTAATGTACGTCTACCCGCGTGGAACTGAGTGGATTCACGAGTACCGCGGCACGCGACCGCTTCACCGAACGCTACGAGCAGCTGCTCACGACCCGCTGGCCGCCACACACCCGCGCCACCGTCGCGACGTCGTTCGGGCCGACGGCCGTCGTCACCGCCGGCGACGGCCCCGGACTCCCCGCCGTACTGCTGGCAGGCGGAAGCGCGAACGCGGCGACCTGGGCGCCACTTCTGCCCTCCCTGAGCGCGGACCGGCCGGTCATCGCCGTCGACGTCCTCGGCGAAGCGGGCGGTAGCACCCAGACGGCACCGATCCCGGACGCGCCCAACCGCGCCCGCTGGCTCGACGAAGTTCTCACCGGACTCGGTGTCGACCGCGCCCACCTCGTCGGTCACTCCGCGGGAGGAGCGATCGCCCTCGCCCAGTCCGTGCACCACCCGAGCCGCCTCGCCACGGTGACCGCGCTGGAACCGGCGCGCGCTCTGGCTCCGGTGCGGGCGCTCTTCTTCGTGCGCCTGCTCGCGGTCATGCTCACCGGCTCACGACGACGCGCGGCGGCGTACCTGCGCTGGTGCCGAGGCGGCAAAGACGTGCCCTCACCAGTCCGGGAACTGCTGGCGTCCGCCCTCGTCGACCACCGGAGCCGCGCGGTACCACCACCGCCCAGGCTGTCCGACGAGGAGCTGAGCTCGATCACTCTCCCGGTGCTGGTGGCGCTCGGCGCCGACAGTCCGGTCCATGCGGTCGACATCGCGGCGCGGCGCGCCCGACTCGTCTCGAACGTCGCCGTGCATGTCGTGGAAGGCGCGGCGCACGGACTGTTCAGTGAACGCCCCGAGGAGGTCGGGCAGCTCGTGTCCGAGTTCCTCGCCCGACACGACGCCGACCCGGACGACGGGAGGAACCACCGAGCCGGCTCTCCGACTGCCTAGGCCCCGCCCGCCGGCCCGTACCACTGGGTGGCCTGGCCGGTGACGGCCGCGATGCAGTCGAAGTCGTGGTCGCGGTGCAGCAGGGTGAGCCCCTGCAGCTCGGCGGTGGCCGCGACGAGGAGGTCGATCGCACCGGCGCTGCGGTGCTGCCCCCGCCGGGTGAGTGCCTCCTGCACCTGCGACGCGCGATCGTAGACCCGGTCGCCGACCGGCACCCAGGCGAACACCGACCGCAGGTCCTCGGCGACTCGGGCACGGTCGTCCGCGTTGCGGGCGCTGTAGAGGAACTCCAGCTCGGTGAGAGGACAGACGGCGAGGAGTCCCGCCGCCGCGGCCTGGTCCCAGCCGAACCGGTCGGCGTCGGGTCGCAGCAGGCGGGCGAGCGCGCTGGTGTCGATCAGAAAACGCGCGGCGTTCACCGCCGGTGGTCGGCCTTGTGGTCGAGGACGTCGAGGTCGACAGCGCCGTCGGCCGCGGCGGCGCGCAGCCGGGTGAGCGCGAGCGCGCGTCGGCGGTTCTCCAGCACCTCGCGCAACGCGGTGTTGACCGTGTCCTTCTTGGTGCTCGTACCAAGCGCCCGCGCCACCTCGGTGACGAGCTGGTCGTCGAGATCGATCACGGTCCGGCTCATCGCGATATCCCCTCGTATATCAAACTGCACTCGCTTGATATACATCCTACGCGCCCTCACGAACACCGTGAAGCACTCGACCCGACTTCCGCTCGCTCAGCGGCTCAGGACGTGCTCGTGCCCCATGCGCGCCAGCTTCTCCGGGTTGCGGACGGCGTAGAGGCCGGTGACGAGGCCGTCGTCGATCCGCATCGCCACGACGCTGTCGAGTTCGCCGTCCAACCGGACGACCAACGCCGGATGCCCGTTGACCTGCACCGGCTGCAGCGACAGCTGTTCGGACAACCTGCCCAGGCCTCCCGCGAGAAGCCGAGCCACCTTGTCGACCCCCACGATCGGACGCGGCACAGCCTGCTTGACTCCGCCACCGTCTCCCAGCAGCACGACGTCCGGCGCGAGGACGTCGACCAGGCTCTGCACGTCTCCGGTCTCGACGGCGCGCTGGAACGCGTCGAGCGCACCCCGCACGTCGTCGGCGGAGGCGCCGGCCCGGGGACGGCGCGCGGCGACGTGCTCCCGCGCCCGATGGGCGATCTGGCGCACCGCGGCCGGACTCTTGTCGACGGCCTCGGCGATCTCGTCGTAACCGAAGTCGAACACGTCGCGCAGCACGAAGACCGCCCGCTCGACCGGCTTGAGGGTCTCCAGTACCAGCAGCATGGCCATCGAGACGCTCTCGGCCAGCTCGACGTCCTCGGCCACGTCCGGCGACGTGAGCAGGGGTTCGGGCAGCCACGGGCCGACGTAGGACTCCTTGCGGCGCCCGAGTGTCCGCAGGCGGGTGAGCGCCTGCCTGGTGGTGATCCGCACCAGGTACGCACGCTGGTCGCGCACCGTCGCGAGGTCGACGCCCGCCCAGCGCAACCACGTCTCCTGGAGGACGTCCTCGGCGTCGGCGGCCGATCCCAACATCTCGTACGCCACCGTGAACAGGAGGTTGCGGTGGGCCAGGAACGTCTGCGTCGCGGCGTCCGGGCGATCGTCGTGCGGGCGTGCGCCGTGCCCTCCGGGTCCGGCGTGCGACGTGCCGATCATGGTTTTCCCCTTCGCTCGGGTCTCCCCTCCAGACGCCGCTGCCGGCGGCCCTGTGACAGGACATCGGCCCACATCACCGTGTCGCGCGTCACAGCACCACGCTGTCACACGATCCCGGCCGTCGGCATCTGATGTTCGTCCCGTGCGACAGCACACCGACGACGACGTGAGGACGAGACCATGACCGCCCGCTTCGACCTGCTCGGAAACAAGACCGCCACCACCTTCGCCAAGCGATTCTTCAGCGCCGGCCTGGTGATTCAGCAGTCACCACTGCCCGCCACGACCCAGGCCCTGGTGTCGCTGCGCGCCAGCCAGATCAACGGCTGCGGATTCTGCGTCGACATGCACGTCAAGGAGGCCACGGCCGCGGGTGAAACGCCGGACCGCCTCAGCCTGGTCGCCGCCTGGCGCGAGGCACACGTGTTCACCGAGGCCGAGCGCGCCGCGCTGGCGCTCGCGGAGGAGGGCACCCGGCTCGCCGACGCCCACCCCGGCGTGTCCGACGAGACGTGGGCGCAGGTGCGCGAACACTACGACGACGACCAGATCGCGGCCCTGGTCTCGCTGGTGGCACTGATCAACGCGGCGAACCGGCTGAACGTGATCGTGCGCAACCCGGCGGGCACGTACACGCCCGAGATGGCAGCCGCGGTGAGCTAGCCGCGCAGGAAGGCCAGCAGGTCCGCGTTGACGATGTCCTGCAACGTGGCGGTCAGGCCGTGCGGCGCGTCCGGGTAGTACACCTCCCGGACGTCGGCGAGCAGTCGAGCCGTCTTGCGTGACGCGGCGTCGATCGGCACGATCTGGTCGTCCTCGCCGTGCAGGAGCAGAGTCGGGACGTCGAACTTCTGCAGATCCTCGGTGAAGTCGGTCTCCGAGAAGGCTCTGATGCACTCGTAGGCGTTCTTGAGCCCGGCCTGCATGCTCCACAGCCAGAACTGGTCGAGGACTGCCCGCGGGACCTCGCTGCCGGACCTGTTGGCGCCGTAGAACGGGACCGCCAGGTCCTGGTAGAAGCTCGACCGGTCCGCCACGATGCGGGCGCGCATGTCGTCGAGCGCCTCCGCAGGCACCCCCTCGGGGTTGTCCGACGTCTTCAGCAGGAACGGCGGGACGGCCCCGATCAGCACCGCCTTGGCGACCCGCCCGGTGCCGTGCCGGCCGATGTAGCGGGTCACCTCGCCACCGCCGGTGGAGTGACCGATCAAAGTCACGTCACGGAGGTCGAGGGCGGTGAGGAGTGCCGCGAGATCGTCGGCGTAGGTGTCCATGTCGTTGCCCGACGACGGCTGGCTCGACCGACCGTGCCCGCGCCGATCGTGTGCGATCACGCGGAATCCCTGCTGCGCGAGGAAGAGCATCTGCTCGTCCCAGGCATCGGCATTGAGGGGCCAGCCGTGTGAGAACACCACGGCCGGGCCTTCGCCCCAGTCCTTGTAGTAGATCTCGGTGCCGTCGTCGGTGGTGATGGTGCTCATGCGCCGGCTTCCTCCATTCCGGGCAGCGTCCGGCAGCGGTGTGGGTGCAGGCGAGTGGTGAAGTACCCGGCGGCCGGGCCGGTAAACGAGTGCGGCGATTCCCGTCGACTCGGAAGAATCGCACCAGAGCCTTTCGACCCGCATGCGCATTCCGACGTCAAGCGCAGCATGCAAGGTGCCATTCCCCGTTCTCCACAGGCACACATGTATCTGCACGTGCAGATGGAGGTGCAGATGCCCGACACCCGATTCCGAACGCCGGTCGGCGCGTTCTCGTCGAAGGCGACCCGCCGCTCGGCGAGCGCATGGCGCCGTTCATCGCTCAATCGCAACCGACAGCTGAACTCGGTCGGTCGAAGCCAGCAAGATGACCTTGTGACCACGACGGGTGGTCCACACGGAAAAGGGCGCGGCTCCTGCGGCATCAGGAGTCGCGCCGGTGTCCACATCTGACGTGAGGAGAGTGGGACGAGATGAGGGTACAAGTCAACCTCGGTGAAACGCCAGACGGCAGAGCGAACCTTCGCCGTTCCGGGCACGTGTTCCACCAGCGTTCGGACGCCGCCGTCACCGAGACCGACACCCGGAGCGCACCCGAGCCCGCCGGACACTGGCAGTGCCTCACGAGCAGGGTCCTGGGCGAATGGGGCACGACGTTGCGCCTCGGCTTGCTGCTGGTACTGCTGGTGGCGGCGGGCATGACCGTCGTCGTGCTGGTCGCCCAGTGGGCTCCCGCGCTCGGTCTCGTCCTGACGTCGACGACCGGCGTCGGCTTGGGGGCGCTCTCCGGGGTGCTCATCTCCCCGCGCAGGACCGCCGGCCTGTAGTCGGGGCCTCCGGCTGGATCATCCGGGGCAGGACGACCCGCCTGACGTCCGACGGCACGGACGTCAGGCGGGTGATCAGGGACGGCGGTCCGCCGGAACGCAGAACTCGTTGCCCTCCGGGTCGGCGAGGACGACCCAACTCGCGTCCCCCTGCCCGACGTCGACCCGCCGGGCACCGAGGTCGAGGAGGCGGCGAACCTCGTCGTCCTGATCGCGGTCGATGGGATTGACGTCGATGTGGAGCCTGTTCTTGACGGTCTTGCCCTCCGGCACGGGCGCGAACGTCAGGGTCGGCGGCACCGGGCCGGGCCCCCCTTCGGGCACCGACGGAGACCCGATGGTGACGACGCCGTCGCCCTCGTCCTGAACCTCGTAGCCCAGGACCGCACACCAGAACCGGGCGAGCGCGCGCGGATCGGCACAGTCGATCGCGAGCTCGGTGAACTTGCTGGCCATGTGGGGACCTCCCGTCCCGAAAGCAGTGCGCACGACGATCAGACTCTTGCACACGTGTCGAATCGATATCCGAGAAAGGCCACCGTGTCACCGGCGAGGTCGGCATTTCATTCAGCGGACATTCACCACATCGGATTCCGCGAGCGCGGCGACTCGGTGACGAAATGGTCAAGAACACTGCGACTGGCGTCCCGCCCGATCATTTCCGGAATCGACCACGACGACGGCTTTCCTCTCTCAGGCCACCGGTCGGGATTCTGCTGAATCCTTGGACGTCGGCGGGCTTCGACCCGGCATCGCGACGACCGTCGCCGCGGCGCTCGCCGGCATGGCACTCGGCCGCCTGATCTCCCGCCTCGCCGACAAGCCCACCGCGTTGTAACCCACGTGGTTCTACTTCTGCATCGAAGGGATCGGCGCCGCACTCCTGATGGCGGCCGCCTGAGGCCCGGCTTCACCCCCGCGGGATGAAGCGCGATCGGCCGATCGGTGCCACGCTCCCCGCTCACCCTTCGGGAAGGAGCATCATGAGCGAGCCGACGACTGACACCCCGCCGATCGTGCTGATCCACGGCCTGTGGATGACGTCCCGCAGCTGGGACCGCTGGGCCGAGGGCGTGCGGGTCAATCCACCGTCCCAGATCAAGGCCCTGTTCCCCATCCTGTCGAAACCGTCCACCCGCCACCGCGCGGTGGGTTTCACCAAGGAGCAGTTCCACTACGCGTTCGCCAACACCTGTACCCGTGAGGAGTCCGACGCGGCATACGACCAGCTCCACATCCCGGCACCCGGCACCCGGCAGCCGGCAGCTGGGTCTGGGCTTACGGACTGACAGCGAACTGGAAACCGGGCCACCAGGAGACCTGGGTCGACTACGGCCGGGACGACCGGGCACCACTGCTGTTCATCCTCGGCGGCCAGGACCACCTGATGCCCTCGTCGGTCGGCCGGGCCAACGCGAAGAAGTACCGCCACTCCGACGCGTTGACCGAGACCTACGAGTTCCCGGACCGCTCGCACTTCACCGGTGTCGAGCCCGGCTGGGAACAGGTGGCCGACTACGCGCTCGACTGGGCGACGAGTCACGCGAGTACGCAGTAGGGCCGACCAGCGTCGTCGTCGGGCCGCCGACGTCTCACTCCGGCCGGACGCCGGCGGCGGCGATCTCGGCGACGTTCAGCACGTCCTCGCCGTAGAGGCCCTGCAGCCAGTTGGTTTGGTACAGCGTGTCCAGATAGCGCTCGCCCAGGTCCGGAGCGATGGCGACCGAGTTCGTCCCCGGGGCGCCGTGGTGGGCGAGCCAGTCCATCGCACCGCTGACGACGGTGCCGGTGGAACCACCGAACAGGAAGCCGTTGCGGGCCATCTGGTGGCACGCTCGGATGGTGTCCACCTCTTCCACCATCACGACATCATCCACAAAGGATTCGTCCAGCATCGGGGGCCGGACACTCGTGCCGATTCCCGGAATCATCCGGCGTCCCGGACCCCCTCCGAAGGTCACCGAACCGACGCTGTCCACGGCGACGATCCGCACCGGCCGGTCCAGTTCCCGGAAGTACCGGGCACAGCCCATCAACGTCCCGGTGGTGCCCGTGCCGATGAACCGCGCGTCCAGGTTCGGGAACTGGTGGGCGATCGCAGGACCCGTCGTGCGGTAGTGGGCCGCCCAGTTGCTGGGGTTCGCGTACTGGTTCAGCCACACGTATCGCGAGTCCGAGGCGCACAGGGAATGGACGTAGTCCAGGCGTGCGCCGAGGAATCCACGCTCGGGATGCGGTTCGGAGATGATGTGCACGCGGCTGCCGAGCGCCTCGATCAGGCGCCGTGTCGACAGGTTGCACCGCGTGTCGGTCACGCACAGGAACTGGAAACCCCGGCTCGCGGCGATGAGCGCCAACGCCACACCGAGGTTGCCCGACGACGACTCCACCAGGATGGTGTCCTCGGTGACCAGACCGCTCTGCTCGGCCGACGTCACCATCTCGATCGCGGCTTTCAGCTTGATCGAACCGGCGAAGTTGAAGCCCTCGCACTTCAGGAACAGCGGGTAGCCGAACATCGACTCGAGATCCACGTAGAGCTGTTCCTCGTTGAATTCCAGAGGAGCGGTTATGACAGGCACGAGACCTCCTCGTCCGTTGAGGCTCGCCCGGTACTCATCCGTACCGGCGCAGTTCGTGGAAGAAGTCGTCGACGACACCCAACTCACCGGAGCGCACCAGCGTGTCGTAGACGTGTTTTCCGACCGCGAGGTCCAGAACGCCGAGACCGAACGGCGAGAAGATCACTGGACGGCCGGAGCGCAACCGCACCTTCCCGAGCATCACGTCATGAAGTGTGCCGTCGAGGAAGTCCCGGTTACCCGTGAGCTGTTCCGCCAGGTGGGGCGAGGTGTTCGCCTTGAGGCAGTGTTCGACGTCGTCGACGATGTTGGTCGAGGCGAGGACGATCTCCGGCGCGAGGTCGCGCAGGGACACGTGCAGTACCAGCGGGTCGTGTGTGAACCACGAGGGATCGTGGATGTGCGGGTGACCGGCGACGGTCGCGAAGATCACCAGGTCGCTGGACCGGATCAGACTCTCCGCGTCGGTGGTTCCCGCTCCGGGCCACCACAGGCAGCGAGGGACGCCGCGAGAACAAGGGACACGAGCAGCGCGAGGGCGAGTCGAAGACCTCGGGTCGGCTGCGGCGGAAAAGACAACGTGACGACCTCCAGGGGTGCGGTCCCGGTGCTCCCCTCGGCCCCGCCGCGAACGAGGAGGGCCACCGGGTCGTGCGTCGGTAGTCGTCACCGCATTGTTGCGCGGGCGATGCGGCTTCGCAGCCCGCGCCTCGGGTGCCGACAGGTGACCGCGGAGTGTGACGCTGAGTCGACCTGTCGTACCTCCGGCTCAGGAACTCGACACGATGAGGCGGAAGGGCTGTCGTCGTCGAGCTCGGCTGCCTCGACGACGACGGATGGACACCTGTCGATGTCCGCCACGACCCACCGCGGAGTCCTTCGATGTCGTCAGCGGCGGCGTACCCCAGGACTCATGATCTTCGACAAGCGCCGCCACATCGCCTGCAAGCGGGTTCGATGCGGAGCTGTGCTCGTAGCAGAAGCCGTGCCGAACGGTCGTCGCGGCCGGGGAGACTGGACTGATGAATCGTTCTCTCCAGATCGTCTGCATGCTCTTCCCTGGCGTCACGCAGTTGGATCTGACCGGGCCTGCACAGATCTTTTCCCGCCTACCCGACACCGAGTTGTCGTTCGCATGGCACCGGATCGAGCCTGTGCTGACGGACGCCGGTTTCGCGATCGTGCCGAACACGACGCTGACTGCGGCACCGCAGGCAGACGTGCTGTTCGTGCCTGGCGGACAGGGTGCCTTCGAGCTTTTCGAGGATGATGTCGCGTTGGAGTTTCTGCGACGCCAGAGCACGGGAGCTCGGTATGTCACGAGTGTGTGCACGGGGTCGTTCGCTCTCGCGGCAGCGGGACTGCTGCGAGGTAAGCGTGCGACGAGCCACTGGGCATCGCTCGGTTTGCTGGAGCGATTCGGTGTCACCCCGACTGCCCAGCGGGTCGTCCATGACGGCAACGTCGTCACCGGCGCCGGAGTGACCAGCGGGATGGACTTCGCCCTGAGCTTGGCCGCGGAGGTTTTCAGCCCTGACGTCGCGAAACGTGTGCAGCTCGCGATCGAGTACGACCCGAGCCCGCCGTTCGACGCCGGTTCACCGGAGCGGCCGGAAGCTGACGCCGCGCAAGTTGAGCAGACGATCGAAGCCATGCGGGAACTGCGCGGCCCCCTCGTCGATCGAGCTGTGGACCGGCTGTCTCAACGCGAGATACGTTGATTCTCCAGAGCCACGACGGATCGGCATGCTGAACCGGAGGTCGCCCGGCACTGACGGCAAGCCGGGTGGAACTGGAAGACCACTTCGGAACTTCCGTGGCACCGGACGAGGTTGAGGCCGAAGCGTCCCGGATGCCGCGAACGAGGAGAACCGATGCACAGCACGTCGCCGGACAACACAACCAACGTTCGCTCGGCGAGGTCTCCCCGGCGGTCCACCAGCTGTTGATGCCCCGAGCTCACCCGCGATCTCGTTGAGGTACGGACGGGTAGGCTTGTCCCCGTCCTGCCCATGGTGGCTGTCATCACCCTGAATTCCGCCGGGCCTGGCGACGCTCACGTTCCCGTCGACTGTAGGCGGCACGGTGCACTGTGCTCTCGTCTTCGAAGTTCGATCCGACGGCGCCGGCCAACACCGACACCGAACTGGCGAACCATGCGATCTCCAGGTAGACATCCAGAGTGACCGGCCGCCCCAGGGTCTTTTCAAGGAAGCCTGGGTCGATCAGGAAGACCTCGGCCAGCAGGCTGACCGCGAAAAGCAGGATGTAGCTGCAGCCGACACCGAACAACAAGGTGATCAGTGTGGAGGCGTTGAACAAACGCACACGGGATCGCTCCACCGGATCGGTTGAACGTTCCCACAGGTTGTGGGCGGTGATCAGCCAGGTCACCATGATCGCCGTCGCGAAGACCGTCATCAGCGCCAGCTTGATCCCACTCACCTGGTCGACGAACTGCCACGCGCTCGGACTGATCAGCACATACGCGCTGGTTGCCAGCGCTGCCGCCAGGGCGCCTTTCAGTCCCGCCAACAGCCGCCAAGGCTGGTTGGCGCGCACCAATCCCAGCAGCAGCTGCAGGGAAGCATAGGAAGCGGTGATGCGAACCGTGACGTCGGGGTTCGGTGAGTGCACACGATGGAATCGGCGGGACTTGGTAGCGAAACCCGGCTCTTGCCGCTCGCCCTCTTTCCCTCGATGTCGTTCAGGTGGCTCGGTCAGTTCCTGAGTCAGTTCGGCTGCGACTGCGCCCACGTGCTTCCGCAAGGGCAGGGCACCGAACGCCGGCAGCGACACCAGAGCTACGCGCTCCGTCCGCAGCAGATCCGCCACGAGCGCCTCCCTGCCGTCTCGCAGGGGACTGTCGGTAAGGCAGATGATGGTATCGAAACTGTCCTCACGGAGGCGCCTACTGGCCACGGTCAGCAGATCGTCGTAGTCACCGGTCAGCGGTGGAAGTGTGGTCTCTTCGGTTCGGACCTACCACTGCACCGCGTCGTGGTGGGCGCGACTGGCCTCGGCGAGGTCGTCGGCGATCCTGTCCGCGATCTTGGCCGGGGTGCCCGGGTCGGCTAGGAGCCCAAGCGTTTTCGTGCCGGACCCAGTCAGGCGGTCGTTCGTCTCGGACACCGGACCTCCACACGTCGGCGTAACGCCGCACGATTACCCCGGCAACCTGGAGGCCATGCTGAATCACGTGCTGTTGCCGGCCGGAGGGTGAGCGCCGTCCGGCCGGGGACGCGGAGCGGTCGGTGTCCGAGCACGCGTTACTGATCGGACCCATGGACAAGGACGGGGCCTGTGCCCGAGCACGACGAGGTCGCCGACACGCTCGATGCTCGACGACGAGAGACGTTGGCGAAGCGATCAGCGGCGTGACGCTCGGCGACTCGATGTGACATGTATGTGACATGTATGTGACATGCTGCGCTTCGCGTGCGTGTCCGGAGACGACAAAGGGGCCGCCTACCTGCGTAGACGGCCCCTGTTCTGTCGGGCTGACAGGATTTGAACCTGCGACCCCTTGACCCCCAGTCAAGTGCGCTACCAAACTGCGCCACAGCCCGGCCACCACCGTTGCGGTGATGGCAGTAGCTTACCGTGCCCTTCGAGCGCCTCGCATGGGGGGTGGCCGCTCTCGATCACACCCCCTGCACGCGGAGGCGACGTGCCGACTCCGGGGCGTCGGCGGTGCCCTCTCACAGCGTCGTCACGCCACGCCCGCCACCTCGCCCGGGGTGCATTCTCCCAGTTCAGGAGGCCGAACCGGCGGCTGCGGAACGTACGCGATCCCAAACCGGCTGCCGCGTGCCACGTCCTCACCGGCCAGGGTCGCGGCCAGATGCAGGGCGGCGTCGATACCCGCCGCCACACCCGCCGCGGTGAACGCTCGGTCGTCGGCCACCCAGCGTTTCGCGACCGAGCAGCTTCACGTCCGCCATCGCCTCGATCGTCGGCACCATGGTGTGCTCCCCCACGACGACGGTGCGGAACTCGTCGGGCCGGAACGCCGACAGGTCACGACAGCGATCGTCTTCATGCCGCCACGATCACCGTGCGGACACCTCGCGTGGGCCGCGGATGTCCGGAACCGCACGTAGTCTGTCCGATCTCCGCCGTTGCCGGCGTCGCCGCATGCGCCGTGTCGTCCTCGTCGCCTACGACGAAGCTCAGCTTCTCGACATCTCGTGTACCACGGACGTCTTCGACGGCGCCAACCGGTTGGGCGTCAGCGCCGCCTACGAATGTCCACAAGCGACATTCCGCTGGCCTCCGTGGCACGGCACTGCGGCTTCGGCTCCCCGCACGCCCTACGGCAGGCGTTCGCCGCGCACTACGAGACCACGCCGTCGGCCTACCGCCGCCTGCTGCGCGGCGGCCACGATCACGACCGCGCGAGCATCGGAATGCGTCCCCCGGCGACGACGGCCTCCAGTTGACGGGGCGACAGCTGGTGGCGCAGGCGGTACTCCTCGCCCTTGGTCGCGTTGCGGATCGTGAGTTCGCCGTGGTCGGCGAGGCTGTCCCGGAGGTCGCGCACGCTCAGCACGTCGCCCTGGTCGATGCGGTCGTAGTCCGCCGGGTCGGCGAACTCCAGGGCGAGGATGCCGAAGTTCGCCAGGTTCTGCCAGTGGATGCGGGCGAAGGACTTGGCGATCACGGCGTGCAGGCCGAGGTACCGGGGCGTGATGGCGGCGTGCTCGCGGGAGGAACCCTGCCCGTAGTTGTCGCCACCCACCACGAAGTGGCCGGTGTCCTCGGTGGCCTTCGCCCGGCGCGGATAGGTGGGGTCGATGCGGTCGAAGGTGAACGTCGCGAGCTGAGGAACGTTCGAGCGGAACGGCAGCGCCTTCGCCCCGGCCGGCGAGATCTCGTCGGTGGAGATGTTGTCGCCCACCTTGAGCAGCACCGGCGCTTCGATCTCGTTCGGCAGCGGTGGCATGTCCGGCAGGTCGGAGATGTTCGGGCCCTTCACCAACTCCTGCGTACGCGCCTCCTCCGGCGGCAACGGCGGCACGAGCATGTCGGTGTTCACCGACGACCGCTCGGGCAGCGGCAGCTCGGGATACTCCACGCCGAGCTTCTCGGCGAGCGACCTCGGGTCGGTGATCACGCCGGTCAGCGCCGAGGCCGCCGCGGTCTCGGGGGAGCACAGCCACACCGCGTCCTCCCGCGTTCCGCTGCGCCCGGGGAAGTTCCGGGGGAACGTGCGCAGGGAGTTGTGTCCCACAGCGGGTGCCTGCCCCATGCCGATACAACCCATGCACCCGGCCTGGTGGATGCGCGCGCCCGCGGAGATCAGGTCGAACGTGCCGCCCATCTTCGTCAGGTCGGCCAGGATCTGCCGCGACGTCGGGTTGACGTCGAAGCTCAGCGCGTCGCTGGCCTGCCTGCCCTTGACGAGGTACGCGGCGATGGCGAAGTCGCGCAGTCCCGGGTTGGCCGACGAGCCGATGACCACCTGACCGACCTCGGTGCCCTCCACCTCGCGGACCGGGACGACGTTGTCCGGTGAGGACGGTTTCGCGATCAGCGGTTCCAGCGTGGACAGGTCGATCTCGTCGGTGACGTCGTAGGTGGCGTCGTCGTCGGCGAGGATCTCGCGGTAGTCGTCCTCCCGGCCCTCGGTGCGCAGGAACTCCAGCACCGCGAAGTCGGACGGGAACACGGTGGTGGTCGCACCCAGTTCGGCACCCATGTTGGCGATGACGTGCCGGTCCATCGCCAACAACGTCGCCACGCCGGGGCCGTGGTACTCGATGATGCGGTTGAGACCGCCCTTCACGCTGTGGCGGCGCAGCATGTCGAGGATGACGTCCTTCGCCGATGTCCACGGCGGCAACTCGCCGGTGAGCCGCACTCCCCAGATCTCCGGCATGCGCAGGTAGACGGGTTCGCCCGCGATGGCCAGCGCCGCTTCGAGCCCGCCCACACCGATCGCCAGCATGCCGAGCGAACCGGACGCGGGGGTGTGCGAGTCGGAACCCACCATGCTCTTGCCGGGAATGCCGAACCGCTGCATGTGCACGGGGTGGGACACGCCGTTGCCGGCCTTCGAGTACCAGATGCCGTAGCGGCGGCAGGCCGAGCGGAGGAAGGCGTGGTCCTCGGCGTTCTTCTCGTCGGTCTGCAGCAGGTTGTGATCGACGTACTGGACGCTGACCTCGGTCTGCGCGCGATCGAGACCGAGCGCCTCCAACTCCTGCATCACCAGCGTGCCCGTGGCGTCCTGGGTCAGCGTCTGGTCGATCCGCAGGGCGATCTCCTCGCCCGGTTCCATCCGACCGTCGACCAGATGGTCCTCGATCAGCTTGTGCGCCACCGTTCTACCCATGGCGTTCGGCTACCCCGTCCGGACTCGTCTCGAACCGGTCGGCGACGATGGCTGTCGTGAGGGCAGTCGGGTCGCGCGGTCACCGAGGGGACGTGCTGATCGCCATCGCGGCGGGCGGGGCGCTCGGCAGCCTGGCCCGCTACGGGCTCGCGGAACTGCTGCCCCGCTCTGCCGGCGGCTTTCCCGTGGCCACGCTGCTGACCAACGTGCTGGGGTCCTTGGGGCTGGGGGTGCTCATGGCGTTCGTCGAGCACGGCAGGCCCGGGCGCCTGGTGCGACCGTTCCTCGGCATCGGCGCCTTCGGCGGGTTCACCACGGTGTCGACGTTCTCGGTCGAGGCCGTGGAGCTGTCGCGGCACGGGGACGTCGTCGTGGCGGCGGCGTACGTCGGGGGGTCCATGGCCGCGTCGATGGTGGCGGTGGCCGTCGGGTTCCTCGGCACCGATCGGCTGCTGCGGACGGCGTCGACGGGCGGCCCGTCGTGACGGTGCTCCTGGTGGCGTTGGGCGGCGCGGCGGGTGCCACGGGTCGGTACCTGCTCGACACGTGGCTACGGCGGAGGCAGTCGACCCGCTTCCCACTCAGCACGCTGGTCGTCAACGTCCTCGGCAGCCTCGTGCTGGGTGTGGTCGCCGGAACCACGGTCACCGGGGCGGCCGGCGACACACTCCACGCCGTCGTGGGCGTCGGGTTCTGCGGAGCGCTCACCACGTTCTCGACGTTCGGCTACGAGACGCTGCGAGTGTTCCTGGACGGCGCCCGCACGACAGCCGTGGCCAACGTGGTCGCGACCACCGGGGCGAGTATCGGCGCCGCCGCGGCCGGGCTTGCCCTCGGCGGGCTGCTCGGCTGACGCTGCACGAAGGCACGTCTCGACAGCGAAGGAGAGCGCCATGGTGCTGCCTCGCACACTGGCCAGGCTCAACCGCGTCGGCGCCAACCGGGTCCTGCGGCACCTGGCGTCCCGCGTGCCCGGCTTCGGCGTGGTCCGGCACGGCGTGGACGAGCGAGCCCCCTGACATCGTGTCCGCGCCTTGCGCACGCGTGTCCGCAGTCTGCGCACGCGTGTCCGCACCCCACGACATCACGGTCGCCGCGGGGTCTGGACGCCCCGTCCCTGAAGTGCGAACACCCGTGCGTGGGGCGCGGACACGGTGCGGCGGTTACTCCTCGGCGCCGAGTTGGCGCTTGAGCCAGCGCACCTGGGTCACCATCAGGTTCTCGGCGACCTCCTCGGCCTGCGGCGTCATGTGCGTGGCACCGACGAGCGGGAGGAAGACGTGGTCGCGGCCCGCGGCCAGCAGCTCTCCCGACAACCGCAGGGCGTGGGCGACGAACACGTTGTCGTCGGCGAGCCCGTGCACGATCATCAACGGCCTCCGCAACGACGGCGCGTCGGCGATCAGCGAGTTGTGCTCGTAGACGTCCGGGTGCTCGGCGGGATGCCCGAGGTAACGCTCGGTGTAGGCGGTGTCGTAGAGCGACCAGTCGGTCACCGGGGCGCCGGCGACGGCGGCGTGGACGACGTCGGGCCTGCGCAGCACCGCCAGCGCCGACAGGTACCCGCCGTACGACCAGCCGCGCATGGCGACGCGGTCGAGGTCGAGCAGACCGGGGTGGAGTTCGGCGACGGCGTGCAGCGCGTCCACCTGGTCGGTCAGCGAGACGTCGGCGAACGCGTGGTGGATCTCCTTCTCCCATGCGTTGCCCCGGCCGGGCGTGCCTCGGCCGTCGGTCACGAGGACGGCGAAGCCCTGGTCGGCCAGCCACTGCGGGGTGAGGAACGCGTTGCGGCTCTGCAGCACCCGCTGGGCGTGCGGGCCGCCGTACGGGTCGAGCAGCACCGGCAGTGCCTCGCCACCGTCGCCGATCTCGCGCCCGGTGGGGAGGACGAGCGCGGCACGCAGCGCGCGTTCGCCGACCGTGAGCCACACCGGTCGCGGCTCCAGGCCCGGATCCATGGGGTGCGAGCCGATGCCGGCCACGCGGTCGCCGTCGCGCAGTACGGACACCGCAGGCCCGCTCCGGGAGAGGGTCCACGTCGAGAGCACGGTCACCTCGGCCGTGCCCGCGCCGACGTGCACACCGTCCACGGTCGACAGTCGCTCCACCCGCCCGTCGTTCGTGCGGTACACATGGATCTGGGTGGGGTCGTCCTCGGAGCCCGAGAACAGCACCTCGTCGCCCACGTGCAGCACCGAGCGCACCTGCAGGCCGGGCGGAGTCACGGGCTCGCCGTCCACGAGCACGCGGTAGGTGTCGTCGCGGACGCCCACGTGCACGAGCCTGCCGTCCGTGGTCCACGCGGGAACGCCGGTGATCACCTCCACCCAACGCTCGTCGGACTCGCTGTGCAGCAGGCGCGCGGAACCGTCGCGCGGGTCGAGCGCGTAGACGTCGATCCGGCTCTGGTCGCGCGGGGCGACGGCGATGAGCGGCTCGCCCGCGGCGGACCAGTGGGCGGCCACCAGGTACTCCCAGTCGCCGCGCTCGACGTCCACGCGGCTGCCGTCGAGGCCGAGGAACGACAGTGACACCGAGGCGTTCGTGGTGCCCGCGGCGGGATAGGCCACGGTGGTGGCGGGCTGCTCCGGGTTCGCCGGGTCGGAGATGGTCCAGACCGGCACGTCCGAGCGGTCGGTGCGCTGCACGAGGAGGCTCCGCCCGTCGGGCGACCACCAGTAGCCGCGCGTGCGGCTGAGCTCCTCGGCGGCGATGAACTCGGCGAGGCCCCACGCGACGTCGGGCCCCTCGTCGTCCACGAGTGCCCGGTCGTCGCCGGTCGCGAGCTCGATCACGCGCAGCCTGCGCTCGCTCACGTACGCGACGTGGGTGCCGCCCGGGTTGGGCCGGGGGTCGACGACGGCGGCGTCCACGAGCAGGCGGACGTCGCCGCTGTCGAGGTCGGCGGTGTACAGCTTGCCGGAGAGCGGGAACGCCACGAGACGGACATCGTCGTCGGTGGCGTACCCGACGACGCCGCCGGACGACTCACGCGCACGCTCGCGGCGGGCGCGCTCCTCGGCGGGCAGCTCCTCCTCCCCGGGCAGCAGCGCGGCGGTGTCGACGATCGTCGACTCCTCGCCGGTGCGCAGGTCGAGACACAGCAGGTCGTTACGCCGGTCGGTCGCGGTCCGTGACCGCAGGAACAGCACCCGGGTACCGTCACCAGAGACGCGGAAGTTCCTCGGCGTTCCGAGCGTGAAGCGCTGGCTGCGGGCCTGTCGACGCAGGAAAGAGAGATCGTCCGTCACGAGCGTTTACTGTCGCAGACACCGCCCGTGAGCTGCCACCCGCACCGGAGGCTCCCACGAGCCGACGCAACGATCCGTGCCCACTCAGGCCCGAATGCGCAACGAACGGCGGCGACAGGCAATGTTCAGCGGATGTTTTCGCCGAACCCTTCGCTTTAGTCTGAACGCATGACGACGTTCGCCGACAAGTCCGCGGAGACCAGCAGCGCTGCCGACCTCATCGCACTCGACGAGCGCTGGAGCACGCACAACTACCACCCGCTTCCCGTCGTGATCGCCGAGGCCGAGGGCGCGTGGGTGACCGACGTGCACGGCGAGCGTTACCTCGACTTCCTGTCCGGTTACTCGGCGCTGAACTTCGGCCACCGCCACCCCGACCTCGTTCGGGCGGCGGTCGGGCAGCTCGGGCGCGTGACCCTGACCTCGCGCGCGTTCCACCACGACCAGCTGGGCCTGTTCTGCCGGGAACTGGCCGAGCTCACCGGCACCGAGAAGGTGCTGCCGATGAACTCCGGCGCCGAGGCGGTCGAGTCGGCGATCAAGGTGGCCCGCAAATGGGCGTACCGCGTGAAGGGCGTGGCCGAGGACCAGGCCCAGATCGTCGTCGCGGGTTCCAACTTCCACGGCCGCACGACCACGATCGTGTCCTTCTCCACCGACGACGAAGCGCGCGCGGACTTCGGCCCGTTCACGCCGGGATTCGTGGTGGTGCCCTACGGCGACGCGGCGGCGTTGGCGGAGGCCGTGACCGAGAACACGGCCGCGGTGCTGCTGGAGCCCATCCAGGGCGAGGCCGGAGTGGTCGTGCCGCCGGACGGCTACCTCGCCGAGGCCCGCAGGCTCTGCGACGAGGCCGGGGCACTGCTCATCGCCGACGAAATCCAGTCGGGGCTGGCCCGCACCGGAACGATCTTCGCGCTGGATCACGAGCGGGTCACCGCCGACCTCTACACGCTGGGCAAGGCGCTCGGCGGCGGCATCCTTCCCGTGTCGGCGGTGGTCGGCCGCGCGGACGTCCTCGGCGTGCTGCGCCCGGGCGAGCACGGTTCGACGTTCGGCGGCAATCCGCTCGCGTGCGCGGTGGGCAGGGCCGTGGTCCGCCTGCTGTCCACGGGCGAGTTCCAGCAGCGGTCCACCGCACTGGGCGCGCACTTGCACGAACGGTTGAACGCGCTGGTCGGGGACGGTGTCGCGGCGGTGCGCGGCCGAGGTCTGTGGGCGGGCGTCGACCTCGCTCCCGGCGGCCTGACCGGACGTGCGGCGTCGGAGGCGCTCATGCGGCGCGGGGTGCTGTGCAAGGAAACCCATGGGCACACGCTGCGCCTGGCGCCGCCGCTGGTGGTCGAGGAGTCCGAACTGGACCGCGGTGTGGACGCCCTCGCCGAGGTCGTCGGCCGGGGATGACCGGCGGCACATCCGGTGCCGCGTTCCCGCGGAGCCTGACCGTCACGGCGGTGTCGAGCGGAGTCCTCGCGCTCGTGCTCGGCATCGCCGTCGCCGGTGAGCGACGACCGACGGCCGTCGACGCCGCGTTCGAATCCGCTGTGGACGAGTCCGTGGGCGGGACGTGGTTGCCGCACGTTCTCGTGGGTCCCACTGAGCCGTGGGCGGTGCTCGCGGTCCTCGTCGCCGTGGTCGCTGTCGGCGTCGTGCGGCGGCGCGCCGACGTCGTCGCTCTCGCCGTCGTCGGGCCCGCGTTCGCGGTGTCGCTCAACACGTGGGTGCTGAAACCGGCGTTCGGCCGGTACTACGACGACCATTTGGCGTACCCGAGCGGGCACACGGTGAGCCTGGTCGCCGCCGTCACGGTGGTGGCGTTCGCGGTCCGCTCGATCCGCGCCCGCGTGCTCACGATCACGAGCGGCGGCCTGCTCACGGCCGGTGCCGCCGTGGGCATGGCGGGCCTGGACTACCACTACGTCAGCGACGTGGCCGGGGGCGCCGCGACCGCCGTGTCGCTGGTGTCCGGGGTCGCGGTGGTCACGACCGCCGTGCTCAGGCGTCGGATGCGGTCTGCGGCGACACTGCGTCCCGCGCCAACGCGGTGAGCCTGCTGACCGCCCTCAGGTACTTCTTGCGGTATCCGCCCGCGAGCATGTCCTCGTCGAAGAGCTCCCCGAGCGACGCTCCGGAGACGAGCACGGGGATCGCCCGGTCGTAGAGGCGGTCGGCGAGGGCGACCAGCCGCAGCGCGATCGCCTGGTCGGAGGCGGGCCGGATACCGCGCAGGTGCACGGCGGCCACGCCGTCGACGAGCCGGCCGTAGCGGGAGGGATGCAGGCTCGCCAGGTGCGCGCAGAGGTCGTCGAAGTCGTCCAGGGTCGCACCGGGCCAGCCCTTCGCCGACGCCACGAGCTCCTCGTCGCCGTACGGTTCGGGCGGGTCGGGCAGGCCGCGGTGCCGGTAGTCGGGGCCGTCGACGCGCACGACGTCGAACGTCGCCGACAGCGACTGGATCTCACGCAGGAAGTCGTCGGCCGCGAACCGACCCTCACCGAGCTTGTCGGGCAGCGTGTTGGACGTCGCGGCGACGAACACGCCCGCGTCGGTCAGCTCGCGCAGCAGCCGGTTCACCAGCATCGTGTCGCCCGGATCGTCGAGCTCGAACTCGTCGATGGCCAGCAGGCGGTGTCCCGACAGCCGCCGCACGGCCTCGCCGAAGCCGAGCGCGCCCACCACGTGGGTCAGCTCGACGAACGTCCCGTACGCCTTCGGCCCGGGCACCGCGTGCCAGATCGACGCGAGCAGGTGCGTCTTGCCGACGCCGAACCCGCCGTCGAGGTAGAGGCCGAGCCGGCCCGCCTGCTTCCGGCCACGCCCGAACAGCGCGCGCCACCCCTTCGCCCCGCCCGCGCCGGAGTCGCCGACCCGCTCGGCGAAGGCCGAACACGCGGTCACGGCCTCGGCCTGACTCAGCTCCGCGGGGTTCGGCACGTAGGTGGAGAACCGCACGCTGTCGAACCGGGGCGGGGGCACCAGCGTCGAGATCAGTTCGTCGGGGGCGATCTCGGGACGGCGGGCGGTGAGCTGCTCGGTCGACATACCGATCAGCGTATGTGGTGGCCCCGTGCCGCCCTCGCCGGTCGTCCCGTGTTGTGATGGCCGTTGTGTACCGGCTACTGCCCACCGTGGACCACGATGCGGCGTCCGAGTCCGTGACCGACGCCGAACTCGAACGCCTCTACGACTACCCGTCCGATCTGACGCGCCCGTGGGTGCAGGTCAACTTCGTGTCGTCGGCCGATGGCGCCGTCGCCGTGGCGGACCGCTCCGAAGGCCTGTCCCACCCCGCCGACAAGCGGGTCTTCGCCCTGGGCCGCGACCTCGCCGACGTGATCCTCGTCGGTGCGGGCACCGCGCAGGCCGAGGGCTATCGCGGGGTGCGGGCGCGTGAGCTGCGCGTCGAACGCCGCCGCCGGCTCGGGCTGAGCGCGCTGCCGCCGCTGGCCGTGGTCACCGGTTCCTGCCGGATCAGCCCGGACGATCCGATCGTGACCGACACCACGGTGCCGCCGATCGTCGTCACCACCACCGGGGCGCCGCGCGAGCGCAAGGAGGCGTTGCGCGCCGCTGGTGTCGACGTCGTCGAGGCGGGCGCCGACTTCGTCGAGCCCTCACTCACCCTCGCGGCGCTGGCGGAGCGCGGGCTGCTGCGCGTCAACTGCGAGGGTGGGCCGCAACTGTTCGCCGCCCTGATCGCCGCCGACGCGGTCGACCAGCTGTGTCTCACCGTCGCGCCGCTGCTGGCGGGCGCGGGATCGGGACGCATCGCCGCGGGTGCGCCGAGTCCCGTGCCCCGGTCGCTGCGCCTCGACTCGGTCCTGCACGAGGACGGGTTCCTCATGTTGCGCTACCGCCGGGGTGACGCACACTCGCGGTGAGGCCCCGCTCACGTGTGCCTCACCGGTGCCGTGTCAAGGTTGACGGGGGAAGTCAGCCGCAGGAAGTGAGGGCCCGTTCCGTGCCGCGCCGTGGTCGTGCTCGCCGACACCTCGTGGTGTCCGCACTGGTCGGACTGCTGCTCTCGGGGTGCACGGCGGGTCCGTCGTCGCGGCCTCCCGTCCTGGAGGGCGACACCGGGCCCGCGTCCCGGTCCAGCACCGAGGCCACTCCCGACGTGCCGCTGCCCGACCTGGCCGAACCGAAGAACTCCACACTCCGGTGGGAGGACTGCCCGCCCGAACTGCTGAAGGGCCTGGACGGAGAGGGCGCAGGCGGCGGGAACCACCCGGTGTCGTGTGCCCGGTTGAGTCTCTCGCTCGATGCGCCCGGCCTTCCCGGGCTCGGCCTCACCCGGCTCGGCGTCACCAAGGTGGGCAACGGCCCGATCCCGCTCGTGGTGCTCAACGACGTGGGCGGCGAGCCGGGCACCCGGTACGCGGTGCGGCTCGCCGAGACGCTGCCCGACGAGGTGCTGGAGAGGTTCTCCCTCATCGGTGTCGACCGCAGGGGCACGGGCACGTCGGACCCGGTGCGCTGCATCCCCGACCCTGAACGGGAGACCCTGCTGGGCCACGATCCGGCCACGTCGGTCGACCCGCTCCTCGACGCCGCCAGGACGGCCGGGCAGCAGTGCGCCATCGCGCTGGAGGACGTCCAGACCGCCTACGACAGCTGGCGCACCGCGGGCGACCTCGAAGAACTCCGCGCCCAGCTCGGGGTCCAGCGGCTGAACGTGCTCGGACACGGTGACGGCTCCCTTCCCGCCGCCCACTACGCCGTCCGGTTCCCCACGCACGCGGGCCGCATCGTGCTCGACGGCGTGCCCGACCCGTCGAACGACCCGGCCGGCGTCGTGACGGACGTGGCCGCCGGAGCCGAGGCGACGCTCGACGAGTTCGCCGCGGACTGCGCGCGCCGGAACTGCCCGTTGGGTGACGACGCCCGGGCGGTCGTGTCCGAACTCGCGGACGACGCCCGGGCCACCCCCCTGCGAGCGGGCGAACACAGGATGAGCTCGGTTCTCGTGCGGCGGGCCGTGCTCGCGGGCTTGTCCCAACCGCAACGCTGGGAGGAGCTGGCCGACGCCGTCGACGCCGCTCGCGGCGGTGACGCCACACCGCTGTTCGCGTTCGTGGAGCCCTGGCTGGAGGACAGCTGGAGCGGCGCGCCGAGAACCGACGCCGCGCTCGTGACCTGGTGCAACGACACCGGCGCCCGCTTGCCGCACGACCAGCTCCGCGACACCTCCCGCACGCTGCGCACCGAGCATCCCGTGTTCGGTTCCGTGGTGGCGCAGCGACTCGTCTGGTGCAGCCCGTGGCCGAGCCGGCAGGAGGACGTCCCCGAGTTGGGCTCACCCGACGTCCCGCCGATCCTCGTCCTCAGCACCGCCACCGATCCGCTCACGCCCGAGAGGGGAACGGTCCGGGCCGCCGAGCAGATCCCCAGCGCGGTGCGGGTGGCCTGGGAGGGAGCCGGGCACGGCGCGCTGGGCTCCCCGTGCGTCGGCGAGGAGGTCGCCACCTTCCTCGTCGACGGCGAGGTGCCCCGCGACGGGACACTGTGCCCGGCGTGACGCCCGGCGTGCCGGATCAACGCAGCTGGACCGTGGCGACGACGGGCCGGTGGTCGGAGGCCGTCACCGCGGGCACGGAGGTGTTCAGCACGCGCATCGGACCGGCCACGGTCACGTAGTCGATGCGCTTCACCGGGTCGTCGGCCGGAAAGGTGAGTCCGCCGTCCCGGGTGCCCCACGCGTCCCGCCCGTGCGCGAACAGCGGCGCGAGCTCCGGCGCCGCGGGTTCGGCGTTGAAGTCACCGAGCAGCACCTGCCGCGCCCCGGGCCCGTCCTGACGAAGGATCTCCAGTGTGTCCGCCACCTGCTGCTGTCGCACCGACGGGTCGGGCCGGTAGTCGAGGTGGGTGTTGTAGACGTGGACCGGCTTGCCGCCCACCGACACCACCGCCTCGGCGAAGCCGGGCGCCGGCTCGGGGTCGCCGTCCGGATCGACCGTCGACCACCGGGTGATCTCGTGGTTGGTGACCGACAGGATCGGGTGGTCGCTCAGCACGGCCACGCCGTAACGGCGCCGTTCCTGGCGGCCGGGCTCGGGATCGAGGTCGTAGATCGGCGCGAAGTACGCCGACATGCCCGTCATCCGCGCGAGTTCGGCGACCTGGTCGGCGTAGGCGCTGCGGTCGGACCAGTGGACGTCGACCTCCTGCAGCCCCACGACGTCGACGTCGGCGTCCCGGATGACCTCGGCGATCCGGCCGAGATCGGCCCGGCCGTCGGTCCCGATGCCGGTGTGCATGTTGTAGGTCATCACACGCAGCACCCTGGCGGAGTCGGCGGCCGCGGGCGTGGCGAGCAGCGTGGCGGCCAGCAGGGCGAGCGCGGCGGTCACCGTTCGAGCGAGCGGCACCCGGCGACGAACACGCTCTGCATACGTTGAGACACTTTGGGTATACATGTCTAGACCATAGTCCCGCCGACCGGCTCTTGACTGAACCCGGGACAGATGTTTCGCTGACGGTCGGTGAACCTTCTGTCGTTGCTCGCAGGCCAGACCAAGCACGACCCGCACGCCATCATCGCGATCGACGCCGATCCCGATCAGCCGCAGCATCTCAGCCGCGCCGAACTGTGGCGCCACACGCTGCAGCTGCGCGCCGACCTCGCGACGGCCGGTGTCGGACGCGGTGACGGCGTGCTCGTCGTGCTGCCGTCGTGGTCGTCCGTGCTCGAATGGCACGTCGCGACCGCGTCCCTCGGTGCCCACGTCGTGTGCGCCGGAACCGATCTCTCGGCCGACGCGCTCGGTGACGCTCTGCGCCGGGTACGGCCCAGAGTCGTCGCGCTGCCCTATCCAGGGCCCTGCCACACGGCGTTGCACGACGCCGTGCGACAGGGCGCCGCCCACGGAGGCGTCGTCCCGACCGTGGCGGTCGTGCCCGCGCCGGGCCGCACCCCGCCTGTCGACCCGTCGCCGTACGACGTCGGCGCGGGCGCGTGGCTGCCCAGCCCACCGACGGTGGGCATGCCGATGCCGGACGTGCGTGGCGACGAGCTCGCCGCGGCGTTCCTGCCCGAGCTGGCCGCGCACCGCGAGTCGGCACTCACCAGGCACGCGAACGCCACCGCGCACGCCATCGGCCTGACCGGCGACGACGTCGTGCTGTGTACGGAGTCACCGGCCTCTCCGCTGTGGCTCACCCTCGCGATCGCCGCCCTCACCACCGGAGCGACGTGCCTGCTCGACGCCTCGCCGACTCCGGAACGCGTCCTCGCCGACGTGGCCCGGTTCGGCGCGACCCACGTCGCCACGGACGCCGAGTCGGCCACCGCACTCGCCGCCCTGGCGGGCACGAAGGACGTGCCGTCGTGGCGCTGGCTCGGTGTGGTGGGTGAGCCCGCCTCGACCCCGGACGCGGTGTCGGGCGCCGAGCGAGCGTTCGGCATCCCCGCCACGGCCCTGTACTCCCCGCCGGAACTGTGTTCGCCCGCCGCCCTGTGGCCCTCCGACGCGCCTCCCGGGGTTCGCGTCCACACGGGTGGCCGGCCGGTCGGCTCCGACGTCGAGATCCGGATCGTCGAGCCCGAGACAGGCGCTCCACTGCTCCCGGGCGACGTCGGCGAGATCCAGGTGCGCGGCACCGTGGTCCCGGACAGGCGGCTCGACTCGCCGGAGGCGTTCGAGGGTCGCCGGACCATCGACGGCTGGTTCTGCACCGGTGACGCGGGTGTCCTCGACGCCGACGGTCACCTCCGCCACACCGGGCGCGTCATCGCCGCGAGCAGGGACTGAAACGAGCGCGCACCGTGGTCCGGGCCGGTCCGGACCCTCGTCTACCGTGTTGGCCGTGCGGATGACGACGAGAGTGCTGGTGGGCCTGGTCGTCCTCGGCGCCCTCGCCGTCGTCGCCGTGCTGGTGCCGGTTCCCGGTCCCGCGCAGGTGCGCCTCTGGGCCGAGGGTCTCGGCGCGCTGGGCGTCGTGGCGTTCTTCGCGGCCTACGCGGTGTGCACGGCGGCTCCCGTGCCGCGCACGGTGTTCAACCTCGCGGCGGGGCTGTTGTTCGGCGACGTCGTCGGCATCTCCGTCGCGCTCGTGGCGACGGTGCTGTCGGGCCTGCTCGGCTTCCGGCTGGCGCGCTCCCTCGGTCGCGAGGTGGTGCTGCGACACCTGCACCGCAAGCCGGTGCGAGCGCTCGACGACCGCCTCTCCGGCGGCGGGGCGCTCGCTGTCGCGTCGCTGCGGCTCATCCCGGTCGTCCCCTTCGCTCCGCTCAGCTACCTCTGCGGAGTCTCGGCTCTGCCGACGAAGCCGTACCTCGTCGGCACGGCGATCGGGAGCGTGCCGGGAACGGTCGCGGTGGTCGTGCTCGGTGACGCGCTCACCGGCACCACGCCACCGGCGCTCGTCGCCTGCTACGCCGGCTTCGCCGTGCTCGGTGCGCTCGGCCTGCTCAGAGCGGTGCGGTCGGCGGAGCCGAAAGAGGTGACGGCAGGGAAAACCGTTGCAGGCAGGGAGGAAACGGTCTCGCGCACGAACGGAGGCGACGCCGACCCGCCCGGCGGTTGACGTCGGGGTCGGGAACACGACCGCTACACTCAACGGAGTGCGGAGATCACATTTTCGCACCCCGCGCCCTGTCACCAGCACGGAACGTAGCCGAGGAGTAGTGCCATCAACACCGGTCAATTGATCGCAGGTCACTATCGCCTCGTCGAGCACATCGGAAGCGGTGCCATGGGCATCGTGTGGCGTGCGATCGACGAGCGCCTCGAACGCTCTGTTGCGGTGAAGCAGATCATCGCGCAGCCCGGTCTCTCCGACGCCGAGCGCGACACCATGCGGCAGCGCGCCATGCGCGAGGCGCGGAACGCCGCCCGGTTCCAGCACCCCAACGCCATCGTCGTCTTCGACATCGCCGAGCACGAGGGCGATCCCTGCCTCGTGATGGAGTACCTGCCGTCGCAGAGTCTGTCCGCGGTGCTGGTCGAACACGAGACGCTGCCGGTCCCCGAGGTCGCGCGCATCGGCGAGCAGGTGGCCTCCGCACTCATCGCCGCTCACCGCGCCGGGATCGTGCACCGCGACATCAAGCCGGGCAACATCCTCATCGACGACAACGGTGTCTGCAAGATCACCGACTTCGGCATCTCACGCGCCACGGGCGACCTCACGCTCACGCAGACCGGACTCATCGGTGGCACTCCCGCCTACCTGGCGCCGGAACTGGCGCGGGGTGCGGACCCGAAGCCCAGTTCGGACGTGTTCGCCCTCGGCGCCACCCTGTACCACGCGATCGAAGGCCTCCCGCCCTACGGCGACAACACCAACCAGCTCGCGCTCCTGTACGCCGCGGCGAGCGGCAAGATCAACCCGCCGCGGCAGGCCGGCCCCGCCACCGCGCTGCTCATGCAGCTGCTCAGCCCGGAGCCGGAGAACCGGCCGAGCATGACCGAAGCGCGTGACAAGCTGGCCACTCTCGCCTCCGGGCAGGCCGGCGTGGCGGCCGCCGTCGCACCCCCGGCACCCAAAGAGCAGACGCGGGAGATGACCGCCACACCCGCCTCCCCCGCGAGTCCGCCGCCGTGGCGCCGCGAGGCCTCGCCCGAACCGCCTGGAGGCGATCCAGGAGATGAACCGTCGCGCCGGCGCGCACGGCATCGG
>NZ_CM001466.1:1186747-1189458 GCF_000231055.2 Saccharomonospora azurea NA-128
CGTGGCGCCGCGAGGCCTCGCCCGAACCGGCTCCGCCGGCGCCCCGGCCCGCCACCGCGGTGGCGTCGAACGCCCCCGCGCCAGAGCCGTCGTCGAACGGCGGTTCGCGGAAGAACCTCGTGTTCGGTGCTGTCGCCGCGGTCGTGCTCGTCGTCGCGGCCGGACTCGTGATCGTCCTCACCAGCGAAGGCGGCGACGACGAGGACGCGCGGGCGGGCGAGAACACCTCGGTGACCCGCCCCACGCAGAGCAGCCCGAGCGCACCGCCTCCGCCGAGCTCCGAGGCTGACATCACGCAGTACGGGAAGGCGGGCGACCTCCTCGTCGACTACTACTACGACAACGGGCAGGGGCCGGAAGCCCACTGGAACATGCTGACCCCGCACGCCCAGCAGAAGTACTTCGGCAGCCAGGAAGAGTACGCCGCGTACTGGGCCAATCACACGGTCAAGAACGTCCGCCGAGCGACCGCGGTCGAAGGCAACGAGAAGAACCCGGACGGTTCGCTCAACATGGTCGTCAACGTGGACTTCGGCAGCGGCCTGCAGCCGATCTACATGCGCGTACTCGTGCAGGACGGCACGATGAAGCTCGACGGCGATCCGCGCCCGGAATCGAACCAACAGCTCTGACCCTTGCCCTGTGACAGCGGGCGGGGTTGTCCTACCGTGGAAACCATGGCCGAGAACCCGGGATCCGAGCGGCATCCCCGCTTCGACGACGACCTCGTCGGGCTCGACCCGGACGACCCGGAGGCGCAGGCGTTCGCCGAGCATCTGGACCGCATGCAGCGGTGCGATCCGACGTTCACCATCGAGGGCTCGCTGCGCGGTGTCGCCGACTTCGCCGAGGGCAGCAACCGCGCGGGCGGCCTGCGCTGGTGGGTCGCCGCGCTCGTCGTGTGCCTGATTCTGATCGGCGTGCTCTTCAGCGCATGGGACATCGTCGTCGATCTCCTCGCCTGGCTCGGGGGGTAGCCTGGGAGACATGGAGCCCGGCACCCAATCGACACCGAAGGTCGTCAAGACCGAGCAGGAATGGCGCGCACAGCTCAGCCCGGAGGAGTACGCGGTTCTGAGGCAGGCCGCCACCGAACGCCCGTTCACCGGTGAGTACAACGACACCAAGACGACGGGCGTGTACGAATGCCGGGCGTGCGGGGCCGAGTTGTTCCGCAGCGACACCAAGTTCGAGAGCCACTGCGGTTGGCCCTCGTTCTACGACCCGGCCGACTCCGACGCCGTGATTCTCCGCGAGGACCGCTCGCTCGGGATGGTGCGCACGGAGGTGCTGTGCGCGGCCTGCCACAGCCACCTCGGGCACGTCTTCGAGGGCGAGGGCTACGGCACGCCGACCGACCAGCGGTACTGCATCAACTCGATCGCCCTGCGGCTGGTCAGCACCGAAGACTGACGACGCGGCCCGCGCCCGACCGTCTCGGATCGGGCGCGGCGCGGACGTCAGGGCAGGTTGAGCACCAGCTCGCTCGGCTCGACCCGCGTCCCCGTGTAGAACGGCGTCTCGACGCGCACGTGCCTGCGTGCCTCGGTTGCCCGCAGGTGCCGCATCAGGTCGAGGATGCGGTGCAGCTCGTCGGCCTCGAAGGCGAGGATCCACTCGTAGTCGCCGAGAGCGAAGGACGCCACCGTGTTCGCCCGCACGTCCGGGTAGTCGCGAGCCTCCTTGCCGTGGTCGGCGAGCATCTTGCGCCGTTCCTCGTCCGGCAGCAGGTACCACTCGTAGGAGCGCACGAACGGGTACACGCACACGTACTTGCGCGCTTCCTCTCCCGCGAGGAAAGCGGGGATGTGGCTCTTGTTGAACTCCGCGGGGCGGTGCAGGGCGAACTGGCTCCACACCGGCGTCGACGCGCGGCCCAGCGGTGTGCGGCGGAAGCCGGTGTAGGCGGCCTGCACCTGCTCGGCCTCCTCGGCGTGCCACCAGATCATGTAGTCGGCGTCGGCCCGCAGGCCCGAGACGTCGTAGACGCCGCGCACGACCACGCCCTTGCCCTCGAGAGCGTCGAGGTAGTCGGTGGTCTCCGAAGCCGCCTGCCCCCGGTCGTCGCCGAGCTTGCCCGGCTCGACCCGGAATACGGACCAGGCCGTGTAGCGGATGGTGTTGTTCAGTTCGTCGTAGTTCAACCGCGCCATGGCTCTATCGTCCCACCACTCGACGTGCCGCGGCTGTTCCGGTGGCCACACATGCGGGCACGCCCACACCGCGCAGCGCCGCACCCGCGACCGCCAGCCCGTCGAGCTCGGCCACGGCCTTCTCGATACGCGCGACGCGGTCGAGGTGGCCCACGCCGTACTGCGGCAGTCCACCGCCCCAGCGCTGCACGTAGCTGTCCACGGGGTCGGCCGTGACCCCCGTCAGCTCCGCCAGGTCGGAACGCACGCGCGCGAGCAGTTCGTCGTCGCTGACCTGCAGCGTGCCGGTGTCGCCGAACCGGCCGACGGAACCCCGGACGAACACGGGCTGTCCCGGCTCACCGTGGTGCGCCCACTTCCTGGCCGAGAACGTGAACGCCTTCGCCGTGAACGGCCTGCCGTCGGACCGACGCTCACGCTCACCGATGAGCACGCCGGACGACGGCGGCAGCTCGGTGCCGGGCGGCAACGCGAGCGCGACCACCGCCATCGAGGCGAGTTCCATCTCGGCGTACGCGGCGGCGGCGTCGGGAGCGACGGTGGCCAGCAACCGGCTCG
>NZ_CM001466.1:1189558-1212665 GCF_000231055.2 Saccharomonospora azurea NA-128
GGCACCGAGCCGCACCCGCCAACCGCCACCGGGCCGCCGGTGGAGCTCGCGCACGGGCTGCCCGAGCCGCAGCTCCGCGGCACTGCCCGTCGCGAGCCGGTCGACGAGTCCGCCCAGACCGTCGCGCAATGTGGCGAAGACTGGCGCGCTGCTCGGCTTGGCCGGGAGCGTGGCCGCGACCGCTTCCGTGAGCGAGGTGGCGCCGGCATCCACGGCCGCGGCCACGGCGGGCACCGTGGCACGCAGCCCGAGACCGTCGGCACCGCCTGCGTAGACGCCACCGAGCAACGGGTCCACGAGGCGTTCGACGACCTCGTCGCCGAACCGCTCGCGCAGCAGCGCTCCCAGCGACACGTCGTGCGGGGGCAGGGTGAGAGGGGGCGCGTGGCGCTCCTCCTCCACCGCGCGCACTCCGTCGGCCGAGAGCACCCCGGCCACCGACTCGGCCGACGCCGGGATGCCCATCATCGTTCCCTTGGGCAGTGCCGCCGTCCGCCCGAGCGCACGCACCGAACCGGACGCCAACGTAGGGTGCACGACCTGGTCGGCGAGACCGGCCTCCCGCATCAGCTCCACCGCTTCGGGCCGCCGCGCGAGGACTGCCTCCGCGCCCACGTCGAACCGCCGACCGGCGAGTTCCACCGTGCGCACCTTGCCCCCGAGCACGGACGCGGCGTCGCAGACCGTGATCCGCGCCTGCGCACCGAGTTCGGCGCGCAGGCGCCACGCGGCGCTCAGTCCCGCGACGCCCGCGCCCACCACGACGACCTCGCGCGGTCGGGGATGCCTCGGCCTTTCCTCGCTGTACGTCACAGGCTGTGCACCAGCTCCACGACCCGGGTCAGCACCTCCGGATCGGTGTTGGGGAGAACACCGTGGCCGAGGTTGAAGATGTGCCCGCCCGCGGCGCGGCCCTCGGTGACGATGCGGCGCACCTCGGCCTCGACGACCGGCCACGACGCGAACAGCAGCGCGGGGTCGAGGTTGCCCTGCACGACCGGAGCGGGCTTGCCCGGCACGGTGAGGCGCCGCGCGGCCTCATCGAGCGGCAGCCGCCAGTCCACGCCCACGACGTCGGCGCCCGCCTCCCGCATGTCCGGGAGCAGCTCGCCGGTGCCCACACCGAAGTGAATCCGGGGCACGCCGTAGTCGGCCACTCCGTCCAGCACCGCCGCGGAGTGCGGCAGCACGAACGTGCGGTAGTCCTTGACCGACAGCGCTCCGGCCCACGAGTCGAACAACTGCACCGCGTCCACACCCGCGTCGAGCTGGGCGCGGAGGAACGTCAGCGTGGTGCGGGCGAGCGAGCCCGCGAGCGCGTGCCACACCTCGGGCTCGCTGTGCATGAGGGCCTTCGTGCGCTCGTGGTTCTTGCTCGGCCCGCCCTCGATGAGGTAGGAGGCCAGCGTGAACGGCGCACCGGCGAAGCCGATGAGCGGCGTCTCACCCAGCTGCTCGGTGAGCAGGCGCACGCCGTCGGTGATCGGACGCACCTGCTCCGGCTCCAGCTCCGGCAGGGCCTCCACGTCGGCGCGGGATCGGACGGGCTCTGCGGCGACCGGTCCGGTGCCGGCGACGATGTCGATGTCGACACCGGCGGCCTTCAGGGGCACCACGATGTCGCTGAAGAGGATCGCGGCGTCCACACCGTGCCGGCGGACGGGCTGGATCGTGATCTCCGCGAGCATCTCGGGGTCGAAGCACGCCTGCAGCATGGGGACGCCTTCGCGGAGTCGCCGGTACTCCGGCAGCGACCGACCCGCCTGGCGCATGAACCACACGGGAACGTGCGCGGGTGTTCCGCCCCGCGCGGCGACGAGAAACGGCGCGTCGGAGAGTGTGCGACGGGCCGACGCAGAAGAAGTTGTCATCGCCAACAATCGTGCCATGTCGTTCCGACGGCCCGGTCCCCGGCGCGCCTGTGCCCACACCCGCGGCGGCCCGTCCTACAGTCGAGTGGTGACCGCGATGACTGAGGCACCCGACGAGTTCCACGCCGCCGTTGCCTCGTTGCGCTCCGTGACTCCGCGCCCCGAGATGACGCTGGAGCCGATCAAGGCCCCCCAGCGCCTGGCACCGTGGGCGTTCGCCCTCGCGGCGGAGGCCACCGGCCCCGAGGACGTTCCCGCGACGGGCCGCCTGGTGCTCCTGCATGATCCGGAGGGCCAGGACGGGTGGCAGGGCACCTTCCGGCTCGTGGTCTACGTGCGCGCCGAACTCGACGCCGAACTGGCCACCGATCCGTTCCTGCCGGACGTGGGGTGGGCGTGGCTCACCGACGCCCTCGACGCCACGGGAGCGACCTGGACGGCGCTGGGCGGCACGGTCACCGAGACGTCGTCGGCCCGGTTCGGCGACATCGCGGGTCCGACCCGCACCGACGACATCGAGCTCCGCGCGTCGTGGACCCCGACGTCCACCGATCTCCGTCCTCACGGCGAGGCGTTCTCCATGGCGCTCTCGCACTACGCGGGCCTGCCGCCCGTGGGCGTGAGCATGTTCGGCCAGCGACGAGGCGGCTGACTCCGCCCTCCCATCCGACCTGCCCCTGCCGTGGTTTTCGCCCTCCGACGCCCCGGCGGAGGCAACGGAACGTTCTCACCGCATAATTGTTTTCATTCGCAACTCTCCCCTCACGTAAGGGCCACGAGTGCGCATGCGTTCGGACGCGGGTTTTCGACGCGAAACACGCATCCGCGGCACCCGCGTCGCCTCGCGCGCCGTCCAACAGCCCTCCTGCACAGGGCGGATGCACGGGCATCCAGCACGTGAGAACTCCCTTACATCGTCGACTCTGCGCTATGCGTTAACCACTTTCCGTATAAGAACCCGAATGCGCTATAAGACGGGCCGTGAGGCATTACCCGAAAGGGACAGATCCGCGGTGAATGCCCCCACTGACCCACTTGGGCGGCTAGAGTGCTTTCGACGACACCACTTTCGGTCTAAAGCTGGCGCGGCTGATCGGCCGAAAGTCCCGGTGCCGGTCGGGGGGCACGACCGACTCCAGGGAGGTAGTGACGTGGCTGCCGTCGGCTTTACTCAGGCCGTCCGATCCACGCCAGCCGGCTCGTTGCCGGCGAGCATGGTCCCGCACCCGCGGGAGGAACTGTTTTCTGTGCTGGTGGTCGACGACCACCCGCTGTTGAGGGAGGCGATCGCCGCACGACTTGCGCAGATGGGCGCCGGCACGGTCCACGAGGCCGCGACCGTCGCCGAGGCGAGAGCGAGGGCGGCCGCGACTGGGCCGTGTGACCTCGCGATCCTCGACCTCGGGCTGCCGGATGGCAGCGGTATCGAACTCGTCACGGAGCTACGCAGCAGCGGTTGGCTCCGCGTCGTGGTCCTCGCGTCGTCCGACGACCCGTACGCCGTGCGTTCGGCGTTCCAGGCCGGCGCGCAGGCGTATCTGCTGAAGTCCGCGTCGCCGGTGGTGGTCACCGACGGCGTGCGGCGGGTGCTGGAGGGCGGCGTCTACGCCGATCCCAGCGTCGCACCCGTCCTGGCCACCGGAACACGGGTGGCGGGCACCGACAACACGCCGCGCGAGCTGTCCGCTCGCGAAGTCGAGGTGCTCCAGCTCGTGGCCGACGGCCAGTCGAACAAGGAGATCGGTGAGGAGCTCAGCCTCTCGGCGTTGACGGTGAAATCCCACCTGTCGCGCATCGGGCGCAAGCTCGGCACCGGCGACCGGGCGCAGATGGTCGCGTTGGCCATGCGCGCGGGCGTGATCCGCTAGCACTTGCGGCCCTACGGGGCGGGCGAACCAGGCGCGGTGGTCCGTCCCGTAGGGTTCACAAACGTGGACAACGCAGATCAAGGCTCCGGCCCGCCGGAGGACTCTGCACCTCTTCCGTTGACGGAACCGGCCGACGGCACACCCGATGTGATCGCCGACCCAGCCACGTTGCGCGCGGCATGTGCACGACTGGCCGAGGGCAGCGGCGCGCTCGCCGTGGACACCGAACGTGCCTCCGGCTACCGCTACTGGCCGAGGGCTTACCTCGTGCAGATCAGGCGTGAGGGTGCCGGGACCTTCCTCATCGATCCCATTCCCCTGCGCGACCACCTCGCACCGCTCGCCGAGGTGATGAACGACGTCGAATGGGTGCTCCACGCGGCGTCCCAGGATCTGCCGTGTCTCGCCGAGCTCGGTCTCCGTCCGCCGTCGTTGTTCGACACCGAACTGGCGGGCAGGCTCGCGGGCCACCAGCGCGTGGCGTTGGGCACGCTCGTCGAGGAGCTGCTCGGCTACCGGCTGGAGAAGGGCCACAGTGCGGCCGACTGGTCGCGCCGCCCACTGCCGGTCGACTGGCTGAACTACGCCGCTCTCGACGTCGAGCTGCTCGTGCCGCTGCGCGAGAAGTTGGAAGCCGAGTTGGCGGCGTCAGGGAAGCTCGACTGGGCCCGGCAGGAGTTCGAGGCCGTCCGCACGGCCGAACCGCCGCGCCCGCGCTCGGAGCCGTGGCGTCGCACGTCCGGCATCCACAAGATCCGTACCGCGCGGGGGCTCGCCGCCGTCCGAGCGTTGTGGGAGGCCCGCGACGAGCTCGCCCGCAAGCGTGACCGGGCGCCGGGGCGGATTCTCCCCGACAGCGCGATCATCAACGCCGTGCTGGCGGCCCCGCGGACCGTGACCGAGCTTCAGCAGCTTCCGGTGTTCGGTGGCCGGGTGCAGCGCAAACAGGCCGCCCGCTGGCTGCGGCAGTTGCACCATGCGCGGACTCTGCCCGACTCCGAGCTCCCGAGCATCGCCGTGGCGCACGACGGTCCACCGCCCGCGAACCGGTGGGCCGACAAGGATCCCGACGCGGCCGCCCGGCTGGCCGCCGCGAGGACGGCGCTGGCCGACATCGCGGAGCACCACCAGCTCCCGGTGGAGAACCTGCTGCTGCCGGACCTGCTGCGCCGCACCTGTTGGCATCCGCCCGCCGACACGTCGCCGGAGTCCGTGGCAGCGGTGCTCGCCGAGGGCGGCGCCCGGCCGTGGCAGGTCGAGCTGACCGCGGAGGCCGTCAGCACCGCGCTGCAGGCCCGCGCCTGACTCAGGCGGCGGGCAACAGCACCGTGACCGCGAGGCCGCCGTCGGGAACCGGCTCGGCACGCACCGAGCCGCCGTGTGCGCGGACGGCGGCCTGCACGATCGACAGTCCCAGACCCGCGCCGGTGCGGGCGGTTCGGGCGACTCCCGCCCTGCGGAACGGCTCGAACAGCCCGGCCACGTCGTCGGCGGCGATCACGCCTCCGGACGAGCGCACGGTGAGCACCACCCAGGGTCCGTCTCCCCTGCGGGTGGTGACCTCGATCCAGCCGTTCTCGACGTTGTGTGTGACGGCGTTCTCGACGAGATTCCCGGCGACGCGTTCGAGCAGTGCCGGGTCGCCCGTCGTGGTGGCCTCCCCGAGGTCGAACCGGGCCGTCACGCCCTTGTCCTCGGCGCCGGCCCGGACGGCCTGCCAGGCGCTCTCCACGACGTCGCCGAGGTGCACCCGCTCGGTCACCGGCAGTTCGGCTCCGTCGGTGCGCGCGAGCAGCAGCAACGCGTTCACGAGCCGCTCCGCCCGATCGGTCGCGTCACGCACCACACCCGCCATGCGTCGCAGCTCCGCCTCATCCGCCTCGTCGTCGGACAGCGTCACGTCGAGCTCGGTGCGGATCACGGCGAGCGGAGTCCGCAACTCGTGGCTCGCGTTGGCCACGAAATGCCGCTGCGCGTCGAACGCCGCCTGAAGGCGGTCGAGCATCGCGTCGAAGGTGTGGGCGAGCTCGGCCAGCTCGTCCCGGGTACGGACGTCGCCGATGCGCTCCCCCATCGACTCGACCGACAACCTCCGCGCGGTGTCGGTGATCTCCCGCAGGGGCCGCAGCACGTGCGACGTCAGCGTCCACGCGAGGATCCCCGCGGCCGTGACCACGAACCCGAACGCGCTCAGCCCGGCGACCACCATCCGTTGCCGCGCCTGCTCCTGGAGGTGTTCGGCGAGCACGGAGGCCTCCACGTCCACGCCGTCCACCTGCACCAGGGTTCCCGGCGGCAGCTGCGGCACCGCGGCGACCGAGTCACCGACGAGCCGCCACGCCAGCCACAGCAGGAGCACGCTCACCACGGCGACGAGCGACGTCGCGAGCACGGTGACGCGAGCGCGGAGGGTACGCGCGGGGAGACCGGTGCGGCGAATCACCGATCCAGCGAAGCAGAGCCGGCCGCGGTGCCCGCACCGGGCACCCGGTAACCCGACCCCACGACGGTCTCGATGATCCCGGGCTCACCGAGCTTCTTGCGCAGCGTCATCACCGTCACCCGCACGGTCGTGGTGAACGGGTCCGCGTTCTCGTCCCAGACCCGCTCCAGCAACTCCTCGCTGCTGACCACCGCGCCCTTGGCCGACAACAGCACTTCCAGGACCCCAAACTCCTTGCGCGTGAGTTCGACCGGCCGCCCGGCCCGGTGCACGGACCGTTTGGCCGGGTCCAGCTCCACGTCGTCGGCCACGAGCACGGGCGGGGTGGCGGGCGTGGCCCTGCGGCCGAGCGCCCGCACCCGCGCCACGAGCTCCGGGAAGGCGAAGGGCTTGGCCAGGTAGTCGTCGGCGCCCAGGGACAGCCCCTCGACGCGGTCGGACACCGACCCGCTGGCGGTGAGCATCAACACGCGGGTCAGTTCGCCCGACGTGACGATCTCCCGGCACAACTCGTCGCCCGACATCCCGGGGAGGTCGCGGTCGAGCACGACGACGTCGTACCGGGTGACGGTGGCCTTCTCGTGGCCCTCGTCCCCGGTGAACGCGACGTCGACCGCCATTCCCTCGCGCCGCAGGCCGCGTGCCACCGCCTCGGCCAACGGCGCCTCGTCCTCTACAACCAATACGCGCACGTCAACACCGTGTCATACACCTGTTCGGAAGAGTCCGACGGCACGCTCCTCTAGTCGCGAGGTGTGTCCATCGCCTCGTCGACGGGGTGGGAAACGTCACCGGCTTCGCGCGTGGCGTCACCGAGCCTGCCCGCGGCCCACTCGGTGACGCTGCGCGCCACGTCCTGGGCGGTGAGACCGATGCTCGCCAGCACCTCGTCGCGCGTGCCGTGTTCGAGGAACCGTTGCGGGATCCCGAGGTCGCGCAACGGCACGTCGCAGTCGGCGTCGCGCAGGGTCGCGGCCATGGCCGACCCGAACCCACCGTGCCGACCGCTGTCCTCCAGCGTGACGACCAGGCGGTGCGACTCGGCGAGCGCGACGAGCTCCTCGGGCACCGGCACGACCCAGCGGGGGTCGACGACGGTGACACCGATCCCCTGGTCGGCGAGCCGTTCGGCCGCCGCCAGCCCGAGCCGGGCGAACGCACCGACCGCCACGAGCAACACGTCACCGCGCTCGTCGTGCCGCAGGACGTCCACGGTCCCGACGCGCTCCACGGCGGGCACCGAGTCGACGACCCCGCCCCGCGAGAACCGCAACGCGGTGGGACCGTCGGAGACCTCGACCGCCTCACGCAGCTCCTCGCGCAAGGTGCGGGCGTCGCGTGGTGCGGCCACCCGCATGCCCGGAACCATGCCCAGCAGCGACAGGTCCCACATCCCGTGGTGGCTCGGCCCGTCCGGCCCCGTCACGCCCGCGCGGTCGAGCACCAGCGTCACCGGCAGGTTGTGCAGCGCCACGTCCATCAGGACCTGGTCGAACGCGCGGTTGAGGAAGGTGGAGTACACCGCCACCACGGGGTGCAGTCCACCCATCGCCAGTCCGGCGGCGGAGGCGACGGCGTGCTGCTCGGCGATGCCGACGTCGTACCAGCGGTCCGGGTAGGCCTCGGAGAACGGCTGCAGGCCGGTGGAGCGCAGCATGGCGGCCGTGATGGCCACCACGTCCTCGCGCTCGGCCCCGATCTTGACGAGTTCCTCGCCGAACACCGACGTCCAGCTCAGCCCCTTGGCGGGCGGCTTGCCGGTCTGCGGGTCGATCGGGTCGGTCTGGTGCATCTGGTCGGCCTGGTGGTTCACCGCGGGCGCGTAACCGTGCCCCTTCTCGGTGACCGCGTGCACCACGACCGGGCCGCCGAAGGCCCTGGCGTTCTGCAGCGCCTTCTCCAGCGCCGGCAGGTCGTGCCCGTCCACCGGACCGATGTACTTGAGCCCAAGGTCGGAGAACATCACCTGCGGGCTCAGCGCGTCCTTGATGCCGGCCTTCGCCGCGTGCAGCGCCGTGTAGAGGGGCTTGCCCACCACCGGCGTGTTCTGCAGCAGCTCCTTGCCGCCGTCGAGGAACTTCTCGTAACCCCGGCGCAGGCGCAGTGCCGCGAGGTGCTCGGCGAACCCGCCGATCGTCGGGGAGTACGAGCGGCCGTTGTCGTTGACGACGATGACGACAGGGCGTTCGGGATCGGCGGCGATGTTGTTCAGCGCCTCCCAGCACATGCCGCCGGTCAGCGCGCCGTCACCGACGACCGCCACGGCGTGCCTGCCCCCGCCCTCACGCTGATACGCCTTGGCCAGGCCGTCCGCGTACGACAGCGCCGTGGAGGCGTGGCTGTTCTCGATGAAGTCGTGCTCACTCTCCGCTCGGGCCGGGTAGCCCGCGATGCCGCCCTGCTGCCGTAGGCTGTCGAACTCGCGGTGCCGTCCCGTCACGATCTTGTGTACGTACGACTGGTGCCCCACGTCGAAGAGCAGGGCGTCCCTCGGTGAGTCGAAGACCCGGTGCACCGCAAGGGTGACCTCGACGATCCCGAGGTTGGGTCCGAGATGGCCGCCCGCCCTGCACACTTTGTCCACGAGGAAATCCCTGATCTCCCCTGCCAGCACGCCCAGTTGGTCGTGGTCCATCCGCTTGAGGTCGGCCGGCCCGTGCACGGACTCCAGCAACGTCACGCTCCACCTCGCTCGCCGTCGTTCTCGCTGCCTCGTTCTGCTTAGTCTAGGGACGTCTCCCGAGCAGGCCCACCTTCGGGCGAAGCGCTGCTGTCGGAGGCGGTCCGCCGGATACTGGTCTGGTGGGCGGCCCGGACCGTTGGCGCAGTCCGCGCCGAGTCGCCGAGGGTCCCACGACGACAGCCGAGAAGAGGGAGCCCCCATGTCGCGCGAGTTCGATTACGTCGTCGTCGGGGGCGGCACGGCCGGGGCCGTGGTCGCCGCCCGTCTGTCGGAGGATCCGAACACGTCCGTCTGCCTGCTGGAGGCCGGCCCATCCGATGTGGACGACCCTGCGATCCTGCGCCTCGACCGCTGGATGGCGTTGCTGGAGTCCGGTTACGACTGGGACTACCCGGTCGAACCTCAGGAGAACGGCAACTCCTTCCTGCGGCACGCCCGGGCGAAGGTGCTCGGAGGGTGTTCCTCGCACAACTCGTGCATCGCCTTCTGGGCGCCGGCCGAGGACCTGGACGAGTGGGCGTCCCTGGGCCTGCTGGGCTGGTCGGCCGACGACATCTTCCCGCTGTTCCGGGAGTTGGAGAACAACGACGGCCCCGGCGACCACGGGCGGGAGGGTCCGGTGCGTCTCCGCTCCGTCCCTCCGCACGACCCGGCCGGCGTGGCGCTCCTGCAGGCCTGCGAGCAGGCCGGGATTCCGACGACCGACTTCAACACGGGCACCACGGTGACCAACGGCGCGAACTGGTTCCAGATCAACGCGTTCGAGGACGGCACGAGGGCGTCGTCGTCGGTGGCCTACCTGCACCCGGTCATGGGGAAACGGTCCAACCTGGAGGTGCGCACCGGCGTGCGCGCGAAGCGGCTGACCTTCGACGGCCTGCGCTGCACCGGCGTGGAGATCCTCACCGAGGACCTCGTCCACAGTGAACACGTGGTGGCGCGGGGCGAGGTGGTGGTGAGTTGCGGCGCCATCGACAGCCCGAAGCTGCTCCAGCTCTCCGGCATCGGCCCGGCGGAGGAGCTCGCGGGCTTCGGCATCGACGTGCTCGTCGACTCCCCCGGCGTGGGACGCAACCTGCAGGACCACCCCGAAGGTCTGGTCCAGTGGGACGCGCGCCGCCCCATGGTGAACGAGTCGACCCAGTGGTGGGAGATCGGCATCTTCACCACCACCGAGCCTGGTCTGGACCGCCCCGACCTGATGTTCCACTACGGGTCGGTGCCCTTCGACCTGAACACGCTGCGGCACGGCTACCCGTCCACCGAGAACGGGTTCTGCCTCACCCCGAACGTCACGCGGTCGCGCTCCACGGGCACGGTCACGTTGCGCACCCCCGACTTCCGCGACCGCCCGAAGGTCGACCCGCGCTACTTCACCGACCCGCACGACATGCGCGTGATGACGTACGGCATCCGGCTGGCCCGGCGGATCGTGTCGCAGCCCGCGATGCAGGAGTGGGCCGGTGCGGAACTCGCCCCGGGGCCGGAGGCGCAGACCGACGAGGAGCTCGCCGACTACATCATCAAGACGCACAACACCGTCTACCACCCGTCGTGCACCGTGAAGATGGGGCCGGCCGGCGATCCGCTCGCTCCGCTGGACGAACGTCTGCGGGTGCGCGGTGTGGAACGCCTGCGCGTCGCCGACGGGTCCGCGATGCCTTTCCTCACGGCCGTGAACCCGTGCATCACGACCATGGCCATCGGGGAGAAGGCCGCCGACATGATCGCGGAGGACGCCACGCGGCGTTGACGAGGCCACGCGGCTCGGTCGGCTCAGCCGGTTCAACGCCGCCAGAGCGGCAGCATCGCGTCGCGGACCTCGGCCAGCAGCTCCGTCATCGCCGCCTCGGCGGCGTTCGGCTCACCGCGCGCCACCGAAGCCGCGACCCGCTCGTGCAGGTCGAGCGCTTCAGGCACGGGCTGCTGCGGCATGAGGCCGAGGTGCGTGCGCCCGCGCAGCACCACGGCGACGACGTCGGCAAGCGCGCCGAACATCTCGTTGCCGCTCGCGCGCAGCAGCAGGGTGTGGAAGGCGACGTCGCGCTCCATGAAGACGTCGAGCCGTCCCGCCTCGCCGAGTCGGCGCATCTCGGCGGCGAGCTCCACGACCCGCGCTCGTTCGCTCGCCGACGCGCTGCGCGCTGCCGCGGCCGCCGCCAGCGGCTCCACCGCGATCCGCAGCTCGGTGAGCGAGCGCAGCTGTTCGTCGCGCCCCGGACCGGACAGCCGCCACCAGATCACCCGGGGGTCGAAGACGTTCCAGCTCGACCGCGGCTGCACGGTGATGCCGACGCGCCGGCGTGAGCGCACCAGCCCCATGGACTCGAGCACGCGCATGCTCTCGCGGGCCACCGTCCGGGACACGCCGAACCGCTCCTGGATCCGGTCGAGCGTGAGGACGTCACCGCTGGCCAGCACGCCGCTGGTGATGTCCGAACCCATCGTGTCCAACACGGTGTTGTGCAGGACGTCCGCCCCCGCCTCCGGCTCAACGCTCACGTGTCAGAGCCTATCGGGCCCCGCCGTCTTCACACGGACGGAGCAATGGTGTTATCTTTCGCCACCAATAGTCATACCTTTCGATTGAGGTGCGTCATGAGTGCCACCTGCCTGGTGGTGATGGGGGTGTCCGGAGCGGGCAAGACCACCATCGCCCGGCGGCTCGCGGACGAACTCGGGTGGCCGCTGGCCGAGGCCGACGAGTTCCACCCCCCGGACAACATCCGGAAGATGTCCGCGGGCGTCCCCCTCACCGACGACGACCGGATCCCCTGGCTCGAAGCCCTCCGGGACTGGATCACGGAGCGCGCCGAGACGGGCGAAAGCACGATCGTGAGCTGCTCGGCACTCAAACGGGCCTACCGCGACCTCCTCCGCGGAGCCCGCGCCCGGGTGCGCTTCGTCCACCTCGCGGGCGACGCACCGCTCATCATGGAGCGCCTGTCCGTCCGGTCGGACCACTTCATGCCGCCGTCGCTGTTGGACTCCCAGTTCGCCGACCTCGAACCACTGGCCGGCGACGAGGACGGCGTGGTGGTCGACCTCGGCCAGGAACCCGACCAGATCGTCGAGTCCGCGCTCACGGGCCTTGCGCTCCGCGCTCCGGAGCGCTAGCACCGACACCCCTTCCCCACCGCGACAGCAACGGAGCTTCGTATGAACACCGACGAGTGGACACAAACCCTCGGCGCGGGCCCGCTGTTGGGCATCGCCGCAGGCGCGGTCGCCGTCCTGCTACTGCTCATCATCACCCTGCGCGTGCACGCGTTCCTGGCGCTCGTCGCCATCAGCCTCGCGACCGCGTTCGCCACCGGCATCCCCGCCGAGGCGGTCGTGGACACGCTCACCGAGGGCTTCGGATCCACACTCGCCAGCGTCGCGCTGCTGGTGGGCTTCGGCGCGATGCTGGGACGACTGCTCGAAGTGAGCGGCGGAGCCCAAGCCCTCACCGACGCGCTCATCCGACGGTTCGGCGAGAAACGCGCGCCGCTCGCGCTGGGCATCGCATCGCTGCTCTTCGGCTTCCCGATCTTCTTCGACGCCGGCCTCGTGGTCATGCTGCCGATCATCTTCTCGGTGGCGCGCAGGCTCGGCGGCGGCGTGCTGCGCTACGGCCTGCCCGCGGCGGGCGCGTTCTCGGTCATGCACGTCTACGTGCCGCCGCACCCGGGCCCGGTCGCCGCGAGCACGTTGCTGGGAGCCGACGTGGGCCTGGTCATCGCGTTCGCGGTGCTGCTCGCGGTGCCGACCTGGTACCTCACGAGCTACCTGTACGGCCTGTGGATCGGCAAGCGCATCGTGCTGCCCGTGCCGGACATCCTGGGCGAGGCCGAGACCGACGAGAACCCGCCGAGCGCGGGCACGGTCATCGGTCTGCTCCTGCTGCCTCTGGTGCTGATCTTCGCCAACACCGGCCTGAGCACGGCCGCCGACGCCGGGTGGATCGACGGCGATGCCGGCTGGTTCAACGTCCTGGTGGCGCTCGGGTCCACACCGGTGGCACTGCTGATCACCGTCTTCGTGGCGATGTACGTGCTCGGCACGCGCCGCGGCCGCGACAAGACCGTGGTGGAGCAGATCCTCGACTCGGCGCTCGGACCCGTGTGCGCCATCATCCTGATCACCGGCGCCGGTGGCATGTTCGGTGGCGTGCTGCGCGCGAGCGGCATCGGCGACGCGCTGTCCGACGCGCTCGCGGACATGGGCCTGCCCGTGATCGTGGCCGCCTACGTCATCGCCACGGTGCTGCGGATCGCACAGGGCTCGGCCACCGTCGCCCTCACCACCGCGGCGGGCCTGGTGCAGCCGCTGGTCCTGGGCGGTGGGTTCAACTCGATCGAGGTCGTGGCGATCGTGCTCTCCCTCGCCGCGGGCTCGGTGACCGCGGGCCACGTCAACGACTCCGGCTTCTGGCTGGTGGGCCGGTTCTTCCAGATGGACGTCAAGACGACGCTGAAGACCTGGACGGTCATGCAGACCACCATCGGTCTCGTCGGCTTCGGTCTGGCTTCCGTGCTCTACCTCGTCGCCTGACGACCATCCCCGCAGGCACCCCGCAGGCACACCCCACAGGCCACCTCGCATGCTGTGACCAGCACCGCATGCGGGGTGGCCTGACCGCGCTGAAACCCGGCCCTACCGACGAGTACACTACTCTTGTACGAAACAGTTTCGTTTCTGTCTGGAGTACGGTATGTCCACGTCGGCGTCCCCCTCGACGCCCCGCCGGACTCGGCTCACGCCGGAACGAGAGCGGGAGCTCTTCACCGCCGTGGTGGATCTCGTCCGGGAACACGGCTACGAGGCCCTCACGATGGACGCCGTCGCCGCGCGCACCAAAGCGAGCAAGGCGACGCTCTACCGACAGTGGGAGAGCAAACCGAAGCTCGTCGCGACAGCTCTGCGTCACCTCGCCGGCGCGCCCCCCGAGGTCGACACCGGATCGCTGGCGGAGGATCTCCGCCGGATGGTCCGCGACCTGATCACTCACGCCACCGAGGACACGGCCCTGTTGAACGGTCTGGCCCACGCCGTGACCAAGGACGCCGAGCTGTGGCAGGCACTGCACGATCTCCACATCAGACCGGGCCTGGAGTTGCTGGACACCGTCGTCGGCCGCGCTGTCGAACGCGGTGAACTCGCCGCGGACAACCCGGCCAACGACTACATCGTGCACCTGATCCTCGGTGCCCTCGGCACGCGCAAGCTCGTCGAGAACAAGGACGTCGACGCCGAGTACATGGAGGGATACCTCAGGGCGGTGGTCTTCCCCGCGCTCGGCATCGCGTGACTCACCTCGGTTGCGGCCCCACCGGGGTCCGTCGGCCGGGCTTTTCCCGCCCATTTTTTCCGTCCCCACCGACCAACCAGGAGTGCCTCCGCATGGCCACGATGCTGTACCGGCTCGGCCGCTTCGCCTTCCGGCGACGCGGTCTGGTCGCCGTACTGTGGGTGCTGATACTCGCCGCAGTCGGCGGCGCCGCCGCGACGACGTCCTCGACAGCCTCCACCGCGATCTCGATTCCCGGAACCGAGGCACAGCAGGCGTTCGAGCTGCTGGAGGAACGCTTCCCCGGCAGCACACCGGACGGCGCCACCGCCCGCGTCGTCTTCCAGGCTCCCGAGGGCGACACGCTCACCGACGCGGAGCACCGGAAGACCATCGCCAAGATCGTCGCCGACCTGGCGGAGGGCGCGCAGGTCCAGCAGGCCGTCGACCCGTTCCAGGCGCAGAGCGTCAGCCGCGACGCGACGATCGCCTACACGCAGGTGACCTACGACGGCTCCGCCCTCGAACTGACCGACGCGACCCGGGACGCCCTGCAGGCCGCCGCGGAGAAGGGCAGGGACGCCGGGCTGGCCGTGGAGATCGGCGGGGACGCTCTGCTGACGATCCCCGAGACCGGCGCCACCGAGGTCATCGGTGTGCTCATCGCGGCCGTCGTGTTGCTCGTGACGTTCGGCTCGCTCGTCGCGGCGGGGCTGCCGCTGGCCACCGCGCTCGTCGGTGTGGGCATCAGCGTCGCCGTCATCACGCTGCTCACGCAGACGCTGGAACTCGACAGCACGACACCCATCCTGGCCACGATGATCGGGCTCGCGGTCGGGATCGACTACTCGCTGTTCATCGTGTCCCGCTACCGCGCCGAACTCGCGGAAGGCCGGGCACCGCTGGACGCGATCGGACGCGCGACCGGCACCGCGGGATCGGCGGTCGTCTTCGCCGGGCTCACCGTCGTCATCGCGCTGGCCGGTCTCGCCGTGGTGAACATCCCGATCCTCACGAAGATGGGTTTCGCCGCCGCCGGTGCGGTGGTTCTGGCCGTGCTCGTCGCGCTCACCCTCATCCCGGCGCTCATCGGCATGGCGGGCAAGCGGGTCCTGCCGCGCAAGCAGCGTGACAAGGCCGCTCGCGAAGCCGCGGAGGGCAAGCCCGGCGCGGGTACCCGGTGGGCGCGGTTCGTCCTCCGGCACCGCGTGGCCGTGCTCGTCCTCGGTGTCGCGGGCCTCGGGGTCATCGCCATCCCGGCGACCGACCTGCAGCTCGGGCTGCCCGACGACAGCTCCAAGCCCGTCGACACGAGCCAGCGCAAGGCCTACGACCTCATCTCCGAGGGCTTCGGTCCCGGCACCAACGGACCGCTCGTGGTCACGGTCGACGCGCGTGGCAGCGACGACCCGCAGGCGGCGGCCGCCGCCACGGGCAAGGCCCTGCAGGGCCTCGACAACGTCGCCATGGCCATGCCGCCCACGTTCAACCAGGCCGGCGACACGGCGATGATCACCGTCATCCCGATGTCAGCGCCCAGCAGCACGGAGACCGAGGACCTCGTCCACGACATCCGCGCCGAGGCCACCGACCTCGCCGACACGACGGGCGCGCGGATCCTGGTCACGGGCCAGACCGCGATGGGCATCGACGTCTCGCAGAAGCTGGACGACGCCCTGCTGCCCTACCTGGCGCTGGTGGTCGGGCTCGCCTTCGTCCTGCTGGTGATCGTGTTCCGCTCGCTGCTCGTACCGCTGAAGGCCGCGCTGGGCTTCCTGCTGTCGGTCATCGCCGCGCTGGGAGCCGTGGTCGCGGTGTTCCAGTGGGGCTGGCTGGCCGACCTGGTCGGCGTGGAGCAGACCGGCCCGATCATGAGCCTGATGCCGATCTTCCTGGTCGGCCTCGTCTTCGGCCTGGCGATGGACTACGAGGTCTTCCTGGTCACACGCATGCGGGAGGCCTACGTCCACGGCGAGAGCGCGCAGGAGTCGATCGTGACCGGCTTCCGCCACGGCGCCCGGGTCGTCACGGCCGCGGCGCTGATCATGATCAGCGTGTTCGCCGGGTTCGTCGGCTCCGACGAGTCGATGATCAAGATGATCGGGTTCGGTCTCGCGATCGCCGTCCTGTTCGACGCCTTCGTCGTCCGGATGGCCATCGTGCCCGCCACACTCGCGCTGCTCGGCAAGGCCGCGTGGTGGCTCCCGCGGCCGCTCGACAAGGTGCTGCCCAACGTCGACGTCGAGGGCGAACGGCTCCAGCAGCGGCTCGCCGAGTCCGACGAGGAGGTCAAGGAGACGGTCGGCAGTCCTTCCTGACAGCCGACGGCCGAGGTCGCCATCGGGGGCGCGACCTCGGCCGCACCGCGGCCCACGGGGCCGAGAGGACCGCGGTGCGACAGTCGGGCCGGCCCGGCCATCCGAGAGGAGCCGGGCCGGCCCGAGTCCGTCAGTCCGCCTTCGCCTCGGACACGAGGAGCGCCACGCACTCCACGTGGTGGGTCATCGGGAAGGCGTCGAACGCCCGGAGGCGCGCCAGCCGGTATCCGAGCTTCGCAAACGTGGCGACATCCCGGGCGAGCGCGGCCGGGTCGCAGGCCACGTAGACGATGCGCTCGGGTGCCGCGGCGGCGATCCGCTCCACCACGACGCGGCCCGCGCCCTTGCGCGGCGGGTCCAGCACCACGACCTCCGGCGAGTCACGGCGGTCGCGCAGCACGTGCTCCACCTGCCCGCACCGCCAGGACACCTGGCGCAGGTCCGCGAGGTTGGCCTTGCCGTCGGCCACCGCGCGGCGGCCCGACTCCACCGCGAGCACCCGGCCCCTCGGGCCGACCTGCTCGGCGAGCACGGAGGCGAACAGCCCCACCCCGGCGTAGAGGTCCCACGCCCGCGCTCCGGGCGAGGCCTGCGCCCACTCGCGCACGACCCGGGCGAAGGTGTCGGCCGCCTCGGGATGCACCTGCCAGAAGCCGTGCGCGGCCAGCCGCCACTCCCGTCCCGCGGCCCGTTGCACGGCCAGTCCGCCCTGTCGCTGCTCGGGGCGTCTCCCCCGCCCGGGCAGGCGCCGCACGTGCACGTCGCCGTCGGCGTCCTCGGTCGCCTCGACCTCGTCACCGTCGGACCACCGATCCGGGAGCACGGCGTCCACCGCGCCGCGGACGGTGATCGGGCAGTCGGTCAACGGCACCACCCGGTGGCTGCGGTGAGGTCGCAGGCCCGCGTGCCCGTCGGCGGCGGCGACGAAGCGCACCCGCGTCCGCCACCGCAACAGCCCGCCCGGCAGTTCCTCGACCGTCACGGGGAAGTCCAGGCCGGCCAGCCTGGCCAACTGCTCCTCCACGACCCGGGCCTTCAGCTCCCGCTGCGCCGCACCGCTCGCGTGCTGCCAGTCGCAGCCACCGCACAACCCCGGCCCCGCCACGGGACACGACGGCTCGACCCGGTCGGGCGACGCCGTGAGCACCTTCACCGCGTCCGCCCGGCAGAACGACTTGCCCGGGTCCTCGGTCACCTCCGCGAGCACCCGCTCGCCCGGCAACGCGTGGCGGACGAACACGACCCGTCCGTCCACCCTGGCCACACAGTGTCCGCCGTGTGCCACCGCCCCGACCGTCAGTTCCAGCGTGCGGCCCGTCCAGTCCTGCGTCACGAACGCGCTCCCTTCCCCCGGGCCGACGCCGTCCTGTCCGCCTCGCCCGTGTGGAAACCACGCCGCACGTCACCGACCACCGGACGCCGTCGCCTGCGGGCGGCGCGGGTGGTGGCCCGATGCGAGGACTCCAGTTGCCACGGCACACTCGTCACCATCACCCGCGGTTGGAACAGCAGCCGGGTCTTCAGCCGCAGCGCGCTCTGGTTGTGCAGCAGTTGCTCCCACCAGCGGCCCACGACGTACTCGGGAATGAACACCGTGACGACGTTACGCGGCTGGTCTCCGCGCACTCTGCGGACGTAGTCCAGCACCGGCTTGGTGATCTCCCGGTACGGCGACTCCACGACCTTCAGAGGCATCGAGATGCGCCGCTTCTCCCACTCCCGCATCAGGGCGCGTGTCTCGTCCTCGTCCACGTTGACGGTGACGGCCTCCAGCACGTCGGGTCTCGTCGCCTTGGCGTAGGCCAGTGCCCGCAACGCCGGTTTGTGCAGCTGCGACACCAGCACGATGGCGTGGTTGCGGGCGGGCAGCGTCACCTCCTCGCCGGTCGCCGCGATCTCCGCGGCCACCCGGTCGTAGTGGCGGCGGATGGCGCGCATGAGAACGTAGAAGAACGCCATGGCGGCGATCGAGATCCACGCACCCGCGAGGAACTTGGTGACGAGGATGACGACCAGCACGGCCGCGGTCAGCACGAGTCCCACGGCGTTGATCGCCTGAGCCCGGCGCATGCGCGCCCGGGCGGCAGGATCCTCTTCGCCGCGCAGCTCCCGGCTCCAGTGCCGGATCATGCCGCTCTGGCTCGCCACGAACGCCACGAAGACACCGACGATGTACAGGTGGATCAGGGCGGTCACCTGCGCGTCGAACACGATGACGAGCGCGATGGCGAACCCGGCGAGCACCAGAATGCCGTTGCTGAAGGCCAGCCGGTCACCCCGGGTGTGCAGCTGCCGGGGCAGGAAGCGGTCCTGCGCCAGGATCGACCCCAGTACCGGAAACCCGTTGAACGCCGTGTTCGCGGCGAACACGAGGACCAGCCCGGTGAAGAAGACGACGTACCAGACACCCGGGGTGAATCCACTGAAGACGGCACCGGCGACCTGCGCGATCAGGGTCTTCTGCTCGTAGCCTTCCGGTGCGTTGATCAGCTGCCGCTGCGGGTCGTCCGCCAGCACGACACCGCTGGCGTCGGCCAAAAACAGCAGCCCGAGGAACATCGGGATCGCCAGCAGTCCCAGGAACAGCAGTGTCGTGGCGGCATTGCGTCCCTTGGGTTTGCGAAACGCCGGCACACCGTTGGCGATGGCCTCCACACCCGTCAACGCCGCGCTGCCCGAGGAGAACGCGCGCAACAGCAGGAACACGAAGCCCAGCCCGGCGAGTTGCTCGGGCTCCTCCACGACCTGGAATCCCGCACTCTCGGCCCGCAGTTCGTCGCCCAGCAGGAACGTGCGCACCACACCCCAGGCGACCATGCCGAGGATCCCGACCACAAACGCGTAGACGGGGATCGCGAACAGCCTGCCCGACTCGCGCACGCCCCGCAGATTCATCGCCGCGAGCACCACGATGGCCGCCACCGCGAAATCGACCCTGTGTTCGGCGACGTACGGCACGGCCGAACCGATGGTGGCCGCGGCGGACGCCGTCGAGACCGCCACCGTGAGCACGTAGTCCACCAGCAGCGCCGCACCGACGGCGAGACCGACCCGGGCACCGTGGTTGGCGGTCGCGACCGCGTAGGCGCCGCCTCCGGACGTGTACGCCCGCACGTTCTGGCGGTAGGCGGCGATCACCACGACCATGACGAGCGCGACGACCAGGCCGATCCACGGGCTGTAGACGTACGAGGAGGCACCCGCGACCGAGAGCATGAGCAGGATCTGCTCGGGCGCGTACGCCACCGACGACATCGGGTCGGAGGCGAACACCGGCAGGGCGATCCGCTTCGGCAGCAGCGTGCGCGGCAGACGATCACTGCGGAAGGGGCGCCCCAGCAGAACGCGCTTCATCGCCGTGGCGAACTTGGACACGGCTGGAGCGTAATCCTCGGCGAGAGGCGTCGTGTGACGAGAGGCGAGCACCCGACACCGAACGGTCACCGGATCGCGGGTCGACGAAGCCGGTCTCCGGGCTCGCGTGCGGGTAGGTTGTGCGTGACCCTGAGGCAGGGACGCCGATCGTCACCGGGGTGGCAGGAGGACAGCAACGTGCACGTGGTGATCATGGGTTGCGGCCGGGTCGGCGCGTCCCTCGCGGCCGCGCTGGAGCGGCTGGGCCACGACGTCGCGGTGATCGACAAGGAACGGGAGTCGTTCCGCCGCCTCGGTCCCGCGTTCCACGGCAGGCAGGTGCTGGGCATGGGCTTCGACCGCGACGTGCTCATCGAGGCGGGCATCGAGCAGGCGGAAGCGTTCGCCGCGGTGTCCAGCGGCGACAACTCCAACATCATCTCGGCCAGGGTCGCCCGCGAGACCTTCGGCGTGGAACACGTCGTCGCGCGGATCTACGACTCGAAGCGGGCCGCCGTGTACGAGCGGTTGGGCATTCCCACCGTCGCCACGGTTCCGTGGACCACCGACCGGTTCCTGCGCACGCTGCTGCCAGAGGGCACGGCGACGTCGTGGCGCGAGCCGACCGGGAGCGTGGCCCTGCTGCAGCTCCCGGTGCACGAGAACTGGATCGGCCACACCGTCCAGGAACTCGAAAGCGCGGCCGACTGCCGGGTGGCGTTCGTCATGCGGTTCGGCACGGGCATCCTCCCCCAGAGCAAGACGGTGCTCCAGGCCGACGACGTCGTGTACGCGGCCGCCCTGTCGGGCACCATCACCGACGTCACGAGCGTGGCCGCGCGGCCACCGCAGGAGGAGAGCTGATGCGGGTCGCGATCGCGGGTGCGGGCGCGGTGGGCCGGTCCATCGCCTCGGAGCTCGTCGAGGCCGGGCACACCGTCATGCTCATCGAGCGCCAGTCACGGCAGTTCGTACCCGAAACGGTGCCGGAGGCCGACTGGGTCCTCGGGGACGCGTGCGAGATGTCCACGCTCGAGGACTCCGGGATCCAGCTGTGCGACGTGGTCATCGCCGCGACGGGAGACGACAAGGTGAACCTCGTCGTGTCGCTGCTCGCCAAGACGGAGTTCGCCGTGCGCCGGGTGGTGGCCCGCGTGAACAATCCCGCCAACGAGTGGTTGTTCACCGAGAGCTGGGGTGTGGACGTCGCCGTGTCCACCCCGCGCATCCTGGCCGCGATGGTGGAGGAGGCCGTCAGCGTCGGCGACCTCGTGCGGCTCATGACGTTCCGCCAGGGCCAGGCCAACCTGGTGGAGCTGACCCTGCCCGCCGACACACCCGTGGCGGGCAAGCCGGTGCGGGAGCTGGCGCTGCCGCGTGACGTCGCGCTGGTCACCATCCTGCGCGGGGAGCGCGTCATCGTGCCGCAGCCGGACGACCCGCTCGAACCCGGCGACGAGCTGCTGTTCGTGACCTCGGCCGGCACCGAGCCGGACATCCGGCGAGCCCTCGGGGTGAACGGCCAATCCATGCCGTGACGGGAGATCGCCCCCGTCCCGTCACGCCTGGTTGGGCGGCGCCTCTCCGTACTTCACCCGCAGGCGCGCCTCGATCTGCTCGTCGGTCTCGACGGGCGGGGCCGACGCGGCCAGCTCCTTGAGCCTGCGGTCGGAACGTCGCACGGCCCACACGACGACCAGGAGAGCCAGCCCGTACAACGGGTAACCCATCGCGATCTTGGCGAAGGCGAGCCAGCCGGTGAGGTCCTCGTCGTAGAGCCACCGCTGCACCACGAAACGCGCCGCGAACACCGCCGCGAGCGCCAGCGTGGCGACGTCGTACCCCAGGCGGGACGGCTTGTCCTTGCGCCAGGCCATGCCGCTGCCGTTGAGGAGATTCCACACCACACCGGCCAGCGGCCAACGGACGACGACGGACCCGGCGAGCACCACGAAGTACACCAGGCTCGTCCAGATGCCGAACAGGAAGAAGCCCTTGGCCGAGCCCGTCCGGTAGGCGAGGAACGCCGCCACCCCGACGGCGAACAGGCCGGAGATCGCGGGCTGGAGCGGCTCCTTGCGCACCACCCGCACGACGGCGATCGCCACGGCGCTGCCGAGCGCGGTCCAGATTCCGACGGTGAGCCCGAACATCGCGTTGGCGAGCACGAACACCACGACCGGCAGCGACGAGTACAGCAGTCCGGAGACGCCACCCATCTGCTCGAGCATGGTCGGCTCGGCACGTTCCTCCGACGATTCCGCCGCGTCCGACGATTCCCCCGTGTCCGGCGACGTCTCGTCCCGACGGTCGGCGCGGGAGTCAGCGGAGTCACCGGAGGGATCGTGGTCCAGGTCGGTCCGGGAACGTTTCGGGTGTTCAGTCACGCGCGCATACTCTCATCCGGTCGCTTGCAGCAGTTCGTAGTACGGGTTGTACAGCACCTTGCGACCGTCGCGCTCGCCGAGCCTGCCCCGTGCCTTGATCGTACGGCCGGGTTCGATACCCGGAATGCGTCTGCGGCCCAGCCACACGAGGGTGACGTCGTCGGTGCCGTCGAACAACTCGGCTTCCACCGTCGCCGCGGCACTGCCCGGGCAGAGATCCACGCTGCGCAACCGGCCCAGCACGGTCACTTCCTCACCCGAGCGGCAGTCGCACGCCCGTCGGGCTCCTCCGGCCTCCGACCGTTCGGAGAGGTCCTCGGCGTCCAGTTCTTCTATGTCACTGGTCAACTTGCGAACCAAGCGGCTGAAGTAGCCACTGTCCTTGGCAGACATCGCGCCTGCTTTCCTGTGTGATCCTGCGAGAACCCACCGATGTGAGCAGGCTCTCAACCACCAGACTAACCCTGTCGCCGGTAGCGAATCCGACTTCCGCGAGGATCGCAAGGTGACCTCGGTCAAGCCGCCCCGCACCGCCGTACTCCTACCCGGAACCGGGTCGGACGAGCACTTCGTCCGGTCCGTCTTCAGCCGTCCGCTGGCCGCCGTCGGGGTGACCGTGACGGCCCCGCCACCACCGCCGGGCGAGGACGTCGTCGAGGGCTCCCTCGCCCTCCTCGACCGGCTCGCCGACGACGCCGACGACGCCGACGCACCGCTGCTCGTGGGCGGCATCTCCCTGGGCGCGCACCTGGCCACGACGTGGGCGCTGGCCAACACCCACCGCTGCGCGGGAGTCCTCGCCGCCCTGCCGGCCTGGAACGGCCCCGCCGACCCGCTACCTCCGCCGTGCCGGCCTCGACTACCACGACCTCGCTCCCGTCCGGGTCCACCGCGACCTCGCCGCGGCGTGG
>NZ_CM001466.1:1212765-1218881 GCF_000231055.2 Saccharomonospora azurea NA-128
GACCTCGCCACCCGCGGTGTGGCGCCCTGGCTGGCGGCGGAACTCGACCGCGCGTGGCGACGGCACGGTGCGGGGCTGGCAGCGAGTCTGCGTGCGGCCGCCGCACACCGCGCACCGGCACTCGACGAGTTGCGCACACTCGACGTTCCGGTCGGCATCGCCGCGTGCCGCGACGACCCGGTGCACCCGATCGCCGTCGCCCGGTCCTGGGCCGCGGCGCTCCCGCGCACGGCACTCGTCGGCACCACGCTCGACGCTCTCGGCGCCGACCGCGAGAGTCTCGGCCGCGCGGCCACGCTGGCCTGGCTGCACGCCCGGCTCGCGTGAGCGGCGGCACCCGCCGGTGTCGGTGTCCGACCTACTCGGCCACCGCGACGAGGCCGCCCAGCCCGATCATGCTCAGCCCGGCCGCCACGCGTTGCCGTACCCGCCAGCGCGGATTGTTCACGAGCCTGCCGGCCACACCGCCCGCGAACACCGCCACGGCCAGGTCGACGAGAGCGGCCATGGCCACGGCGATGAAGCCGAGCAGGGCGAACACGAGCGGCGCGGGAGCCGTCTCGGGATGGACGAAGTGCGGCAGCAACGCCATGAAGTACAGCGCCGTCTTCGGGTTGAGCAGCTCGGCGATCACGCCCTGCACGAGTGGCGACCTCGCCCAGCGCCTCGCGGAACCGTCCGAGTGGTCGATCCCACCGTCGTCGTGGCGCCGCACGATCGCGTGCACCCCGAGGTAGACGAGATACACCGCTCCGGCGACCTTCACGACGGTGAACGCGACCGTGGACGTCGCGAGCAGCGCCGAGAGCCCCAGCGCCGCGGCCACGACGTGGACGGACGCGCCCAGGGCGTTGCCGATCACCGAGCGCACGCCCTCGACCCGGCCGCCGCGCAGACTCCGCGCGAGCACGTACAGCACACCGGGGCCCGGACTCAGCGCGAACAACGCCGCCGTGCCGAGGAAAACGACCCATTCCGCCGAGGTGGGCACCGCGACCTCCTACCGCTGCGCCTGCGTCTGTTGCGGCTGCTGAGCCTGCTGAGGTGGGGCCTGCCTGCCCTTGATGTGGGAGGCGATCGCCTCCGGCAGGGTGATCTGCAACGGCGTCCGCACGGGCATCGGGGCCTGCCCACGGTCGACGACGGTGCCGCGCATGATCGAGCGCAGCACGTCGGGCGCCCCGGCCGCCTCGGACTGCGGCCCCGCGATCACTCCGCGCAGCATCCACCGAGGTCCGTCGACACCGATGAACCGCAGCGCGACCTCGCCCACGATGGCCGAGATCTCCATGCCCCACTCACCACGGCCGAGCGAGACGCGGGCGCCGTCGGAGCGCAACTGCTCGGCCAGCTCGGCGCTGACCTCCCGCCACAGCCCGCCCGACCGGGGCGCGGCGTAGGCACTGACGGTGACCTGGCCCGCAGCGGTGACGACGTGGACCGCGCGTACCGTGCCGCTGCTCTGGTCCATCTCGACCTGCACCTGGGAGCCGTTCGGCACCGGCACGCGGATCGACCCCAGGTCCATCCGCGGCACACCGTCGTCCGGTGCCTCGGCGACGTCGTAGGGCCCCTCCGTGCCGGAGCCGAGGGTGTCCTCGGTGTCGTCCGCGTCGAGTTCCGCGTCGGCGTCGGGAACCGGCTGCTCCACGTCCACGTGGTCGTCAGCCGCCTGATTCCGCTTCCGTCGTCCGAAAATGCCCACTCAACTCTCCGTTCCGAGCGCAGCGTGGCCACCTGTCGAGCCGTAACCGCCCGCTCCCCGTACCGTCTCGTCCAGTCGCTCGACCTCGACGAAGTCGGCGCGCTCCACCCGCTGCACCACGAGTTGTGCGATGCGGTCGCCTCGCCGTAGCACGATCGTCTCCCTGGGGTCGAGATTCACGAGGCACACCCGGATCTCGCCCCGGTACCCGGAGTCGATGGTCCCCGGCGCGTTGACGATCGACAAACCCGCCCTGGCGGCGAGCCCGGAACGCGGGTGCACGAAGCCGGCATAGCCTTCGGGCAGTGCGATGGCGACGCCCGTGCCCACCACGACCCGTTCACCGGGGGCGATGTGCACGTCCGACGTCGTCACCAGGTCCGCGCCCGCATCACCGGGATGCGCGTACGACGGGACGGCGACGTCGGGATCGAGTCGGGAGATGAGGACCTGCACGCTGGACACGACTCGCGAGACTACCCTGAGACGGGTGACCGAGAGCGCGAACACGCGGACAAAAGTCGATCTTCGGCATGCGGAGCGGCTCACCATCCCGTGGTGGGACTGGCCGCTGCCGTTGGTGGCCGCCGTCCTCCTGGCGGCCCAGATCCAGTACGCCTACCCCGCCCTGCCGCCGTGGGCGCCGTACGCGCTGCTCGTGCCCGTCGCCGTGGCCGTGCTCGTCGCGCTGAGCCGCGTCCGGGTCGCCGTGGACGGGGGTGACGAACCACAACTCTGGGTGGGTGACGCACACCTGCCGCTGCACTATGTGACGTCCGTCGACGTCATCCGGAAACCCGACAAGCGGCGGGCGCTCGGCCCCGAGCTCGACCCGGCGGCGTTCTGCGTCCACAAGCCCTGGATCCGCACCATGGTGCGCGTCCACCTCGACGACCCGGACGACCCCACCCCGTACTGGGTCTTCAGCACCCGACACCCCGAGACACTCGCGGCGCTTTTGACCGGCTCGGACACACCGACGGGCCGGAACGCGCGGCAGGACCCGGAACGCGACTGAGCACTCCGGACGGACCCGCGAACGCAGAAGGCGGGTGGCCCAGGTCACGACCCGGCCACCCGCCTTCGACGTACATCCCCTCCTCGACCAGCGTCGACCGACCCACGGCGCCCTGCCGCCACGGTGGCCGGCAGTACCAGCGCTGCCGGCCGTGTCAGCTCGGTCAGGCGCAGTCGCGGCAGATGAGACGTCCGCCGGACTCCTCCGCGAGTCGGCTGCGGTGGTGCACAAGGAAGCAAACGGAACAGGTGAACTCGTCGGCCTGCTTCGGCACGACCTTCACCGTCACGTCCTCACTCGACAACCCAGAGAGGTCGGCGCCGGGGAGCTCGAAGTTCTCCGCCGACACGTCCTCATCGACGTCCACGACGCCGGACTGGGTCTCGTTGCGCCTCGCCTTCAGCTCCTCCAACGAGTCCTCTGCCAGCTCGTCGGCTTCGCTGCGGCGCGGAGCGTCGTAGTCGGTCGCCATTTCTCTTTCACCCCTGCGATCAGCTTCGATACATGTTCGCGGACTCGGCCCTGCGCCGAGTTCTTCGTGCCGCTGGTCAACGATCCAGCGCCCGTGTTTGTGCCCGATTCCGGCGTGAGTGAGGTCTCTTTCCTGCCTCGCCATCACCGACCGGAGCCCGGGAAGGGTAGCCCACCGCCTACCCCGGCTCGAAGCTGGTCACCCGAGCCCTAAGATACGTCACCCGACAGGGTTAATACCCTGTAGAGCAGTACTTCCATCGTTCGGGTTGTGCGATGGCACCGGTGGCTACACCGGTCGCCGCTCGCTTGCCCGGGCGGCGACCGCCGTGATGCTATCCAGGGGCGGTCGGGAGCGCCGTGTTGTCATGCCCGCGTACACGAGCGACGGCGGACACGCGTGCGCACCGTTTCAGGGGATTCACTTCTCGTGTGAAGGGACGGGGCAGGTGGCGGCGGGGACAGGGGGGAGACCCGGAAACGGCAGGCAGCGAGCGGTTCGCCCGTATCGGAAGCGCAAGCCGTTACCGGCACTCATCTTCATCGGCGTGCTCGGTGTGGCGGCCGTGACCGTGTGGGTGAACGTCATCAGCTCGTCGGGCGACATCGCCGAAGCCGTCGCGTGCGAACCGCGACCGATGCCGCCCGCGGACACGACCTTCACGCCACTGCCCTACGACGCGCTGGCGACCACGTCCCCGCTTCCGCCCTCACAGGTCGAGGTCACGGTCCTGAACGCCAACAACACGCGTGGTGAGGCCTCGATCGCCACGGAGGCGTTGCGTCAACTCGGCTTCACCCGGGTCACGGACCCGGGCAACGACGAGGTGTATACCGGCGACACCGTGGCCGAGTGCCACGGCCAGATCAGGTTCGGCGCACCCGGCGAGCGAGCGGCCCGGACGGTGCACCTCCTCAACCCGTGTCTGGAACTGATCCGGGACAACCGCGAGGACCCCACGGTGGACCTCGCGATCGGCACGAAGTTCAACGACGTGAGCCCCTCCGGGGTCGCGGTGGAGATCCTCGACCGGTTGAAGTCGTGGTCGGCGGAGAACGAGCACACCGAGACCGACGAGCAGTCGGCCCGGCAGGACGGCCCCGTGATCGACCAGGAACTGCTCACGCAGACACTGCCGAAGCACTGCTGAGGCCGGGTGGGCCGCCGCCGTGAGCGGCCCACCCTCAGCCTGCGCTCGAACGGTCCGTCAGACCTCGCCCGCGCCGCACTCCCGCAGCGCCTCCCGCAACGGCGCCGCGATGCTCGGGGCCGCGGCCGTGATGGCGTCGTCCCCGAGCTCGGGTGCCTCGCCGGGCAACGTCACCACGGCGCCGGCCTCGGAGGCGACGAGTGCGCCCGCGGCCCAGTCCCAGCGGCTCAACCCGTGTTCGGCGTACGCGTCGATCCACCCCGCCCCGACGGCGCACAGGTCGAGTGCCGCGGACCCCTGCCGGCGGAGGTCACGCACCCGGCCGAGAATGCTCGCCGCGAACCGCGCCTGGCGCTCGCGGCGCTCGGAGCTGTAGGCGAACCCGGTGGCCAGCAGCGCCACGTCGAGGGAAGCGGGCTCCGACACGCGCAACGCTCGCCCGTCGAGCCAGGCGCCCCGCCCGCGCGTCGCGGTCCACCGACGTCCGGACACCGGCTCCACCACCGCCCCGGCGACGGAGACACCGTCGATCTGCGCGGCGACGGAGACGGCGAACCACGGCAGCCCGTACAGGAAGTTCACGGTCCCGTCGATGGGGTCGACGACCCACGTGACACCCGATGCGGACCGCTGGCTCTCGCCGTCGGTGCCCTCCTCCTCGCCGAGTACCGCGTCGCCCGGCCTGCGCTGCGCGAGGCGCTCCCGCACCAGCCGTTCCGAGGCGGTGTCCACCGCGGTCACGACGTCGGTCTCGCTGGATTTCGTGTCGACGGCCACACGCTCACCGGCGAGCATGGACTCGTACGCGTCGAGGACCAGCTCGGCGGCCTCCACCGCCACCTGCTCGGCGACGACGGTCAGAGTCTCGGGGTCGGATTCCATTGCTCCCACGCCGACTATGGGATCACATCCGGTTAAAGTCTCGCCCAACGACTTCTGAATCGAGAAGGAAGGGGCCTCGCCCATGACGGCGAACCGTGGGTTCGGCATCGACATCGGCGGCAGCGGCATCAAGGGCGCCCTCGTCGACCTTGACAAGGGCGAGCTCATCGGCGACCGACTGCGCATCGACACGCCCAAGCCGTCGACGCCCGACGCGGTGGCCGACGTCGTCGCCCGCATCGTGGACCACTTCGACTGGGACGGTCCCGTCGGCATCACACTCCCCTCCGTCATCAAGAAGGGAGTCGCCCAGACGGCGGCGAACATCGACCCGAGCTGGGTCGGCAGGGACGCCGACGCCCTGTTCGCCGAGCGGCTCGGCCTGGACGTCGCCGACGTCTCCATGCTCAACGACGCCGACGCCGCGGGCATGGCCGAGATGCGGTTCGGCGACCCCGCCGCGAAGCGCGGTGTGGTGGCACTGCTGACGTTCGGAACCGGTATCGGCAGCGCGCTGTTCCAGAACGGCTCCCTCATGCCCAACACCGAGTTCGGCCACATCGAGGTCGACGGCCACGACGCGGAGAAGAAGGCGGCCGCCTCGGCGAAGGACAACGAGGGACTTTCGTACCCCGAATGGGCCAAGCGTGTTAATCGTTACCTGACCGTGTTGGAGAACCTGATCTGGCCGGACCTGTTCATCGTGGGCGGCGGAGTGAGCAAGAAGTCGCACAAGTGGGTGCCGCTACTCGACATCCGGACGCCGGTGATCACCGCATCGTTGCTGAACAACGCGGGGATCGTGGGCGCGGCGGCCGCCGCCGCCGAGGGACTGGAGCACTGAGTCCCGGCTCGCTGCGCGCCGCCGTCGAGGAGGCGGCGGCCACCG